>JANMIB010000107.1:0-17179 GCA_031375605.1 Allobosea sp.
TCCTGAGTGATGCCCTTTGCAATCTGGGGCTGACGGCGACCGCCCGCACTGCACTGTCCAATCTCGGCATCGACCTTGACCGCCTGAAAGCGCTCGAACCTGATGCCGCGCTAGGCAATGGCGGGCTTGGTCGGCTGGCCGCCTGCTTCATGGAAAGCATGGCGACACTGGCGGTCGCGGCCTATGGCTACGGCATCCGCTATGATCATGGGCTGTTTCGCCAGCGCATCAAGGATGGCGTGCAACTCGAATATCCCGAAGACTGGCTGTCTTTCGGCAATCCATGGGAGTTCGAGCGGCCCGAAGTCGCCTACCCGATCGGTTTTGGCGGCGCTGTCGATGCTGTCTCGCAAGCGGATGGCACGATGCGCCACACCTGGCGGCCAGCCGAAAGCGTCGATGCCGTGGCCTATGACACGCCCATCGTCGGCTGGCGGGGTAGCCACGTGAACACGCTCAGGCTCTGGTCTGCCAAAGCCTCGAACCCCTTGCGCCTCGATGCGTTCAACCGCGGGGACCATGTCGGCGCATTGGCGGACCGCGTGCGGCTCGAAGCCGTCTCGAAAGTGCTCTACCCCAGCGATGCCACCCCTTCCGGGCAGGAACTCAGGCTCCGGCAGGAGTATTTCTTTGCCTCAGCCTCACTGCAGGATCTGGTGCGCCGGCACATCACCCAGCATGGCAGCCTCGCCAGCCTTGCCGAGCATGTCTCCATCCAGCTCAACGACACCCATCCGGCCATTGCCGTGCCTGAACTGATGCGCCTTCTGGTCGATGATCATGGCATGACATGGGATGAGGCATGGACTGTCACCAGCCAGACTTTCTCCTATACCAACCATACCTTGCTGCCAGAAGCGCTGGAAAGCTGGCCGGTGCCGCTGATGGAGCGGCTCCTGCCGCGCCACATGCAGATCATCTACCTGCTCAATGCCGCGCAACTGGAAGCCATCCGGGCCAATCCTGCGCTTGATGACGGGCTGATGTCGTCTGTCTCGCTCATTGACGAACACAATGGCAGGCGCGTGCGCATGGGCAATCTCGCCTTCATGGGCTCGCACAAGGTCAATGGCGTGTCAGGCCTTCACACAGACCTGATGCGCAAAACGGTGTTTCATGACCTCAATGCCGTCTATCCGGGGCGCATCGTCAACAAGACCAACGGCATCACGTTCCGGCGCTGGCTGTTCGAGGCCAATCCGGGGCTGACGCGGCTTCTGGCCGAGGCGGCGGGGCCGCGCTTCATGGACGATTCCGCTGGCCTGAAAGCGCTCGAACCGTTTGCCGCCGACAGCGCCTTCCGCACACGCTTCAAGGCAGAGCGGCGCGCCAACAAGCTCGTGCTCTGTGCCCTTGTCAAAGACCGTCTCGACATCAAGCTTGATCCGGACGCGCTGTTCGATGTCCAGATCAAGCGCATCCACGAATACAAGCGCCAGTTGCTGAACATCCTGGAAACCGTTGCGCTTTATGACGCCATCCGGGCACAGCCAACGAAGAACTGGACGCCGCGCGTCAAGATCTTCGCCGGCAAGGCGGCGGCGAGCTACCATCAGGCCAAGCTGATCATCAAACTGGCCAATGACGTCGCGAAAGTGGTGAACGGCGACCCTGCCATCCGCGGATTGCTGAAAGTGGTGTTCTTGCCGAACTACAATGTGTCGCTGGCGGAAACCATCATCCCTGCTGCTGATCTGTCCGAGCAGATTTCAACGGCTGGCATGGAGGCGTCCGGCACCGGCAACATGAAGTTTGCCCTGAACGGTGCGCTGACCATCGGCACACTGGATGGCGCGAATGTCGAGATGAAGGAGCATGTCGGCGACGACAACATCTTCATTTTCGGCATGACCACCGAGGAGGTCGCCGCGCGCAGGGCCGAAGGCATCGACATGCAGGCCACGATCGCCCGCTCGCCCGTGCTGAAAGAGGTGCTGGACGCTGTCGGCGGCGGGGTGTTCTCGCCCGACGAGCCGGGACGTTTCAAGGCGCTGGTCGATGCGGTGACCTACCATGACTATTTCATGGTCTCGGCTGATTTCGATGCCTATTTCGCGGCGCAGCGCAGGCTCGACGATCTCTGGCAGAAGCCGCAGCATTGGTGGAGCAAGGCCGTGCTCAACACCGCCCGGATGGGCTGGTTCTCCTCTGACCGCGCCATCGCTGAATATGCGTCCGAGATCTGGCAGGCCAAAGGCGACAAACCGGCATGAACCCTGCTTTGGCAAAGCTCATCTGAGATGACAAGCGAGCGCTGGCGCGCAACCGATGACGAGATTGCAGCACTGGTCGATGCCCGGCACGGCGACCCGTTCGCCCTGCTCGGGCCTCATCAGTGCTCCGACGGTGTCGTCATCCGGGCTTTCGTGCCCCATGCAGAGATGCTTGATGCCGTCGACATGGCCGGTCACGTGGTGGCCGGTCTCAAGCGGCGGCATGATGCCGGTTTCTTCGAGGGGCTCGTGCCCACCCGGACACAAAAGGCTGGCCGGAAAGCAGCTGATACGCTAGCCCCGCTGCGCTATCGGCTGCGGGCATCCAACTCATCCGCGCAGTGGGAGTTGCCTGAGCCCTATGCCCATGCGCCCGTTCTGGGCGACATGGACGACCATCTCCTGGTCGAAGGCACGCACCGCACCCTTTACAAAAGGCTCGGCGCACACCTGATGAACCATGAAGGGGCCGATGGCGTTCACTTCGCTGTCTGGGCACCCCATGCCGCGCGGGTCTCGGTGGTGGGCGATTTCAATGACTGGGATGGCCGCCGCCACCAGATGCGCAAACGCCTGACCTCCGGGCTCTGGGAAATCTTCGCGCCAGATGTGGCGGCCGGCACCGCCTACAAATATGAGGTCATCAGCGCTGACGGCCGGTTGCTGCCGCTGAAAGCCGACCCGATGGGCTGGCAGGCCGAAATGCGGCCCTCGACCGCATCGCTGGTCGCGGTGCCAAGCCAGCATGTCTGGGGCGATGCCGACTGGATGTCGGCCCGCGCAGGAACAGACCAGCGCCGCTCGCCAATGTCGACCTACGAGGTGCATCCCGGCTCGTGGCGCAGGCGCGGTGACGGCAGCTTCCTCAGCTATGATGATCTGGCCAATGAACTGGTGCCTTATGCGGCCTGGATGGGGTTCACCCATGTCGAGCTGATGCCGATTTCCGAACATCCGCTCGATGCGTCGTGGGGCTATCAGCCCATCGGCCTGTTCGCGCCGTCCAGCCGCTTCGGTGATCCGGATGGGTTCAGGCGCTTTGTCGATGCGGCACACCGGGCAGGCCTTGGCGTGGTCATCGACTGGGTGCCCGCCCACTTTCCGGTCGATGTGCATGGCCTTTCGCAATTTGACGGCACGGCGCTGTATGAGCATGCCGACCCGCGGCGCGGGTTCCATCCGGACTGGAATACTGCGATCTACGATTTCGGGCGGCCAGAGGTGGCCAGCATCCTCACGGCCAACGCGCTGTACTGGCTCGATGTGTTCCACATTGATGTGCTGCGCGTCGATGCCGTCGCCTCGATGCTGTATCTCGACTATTCGCGCAAAAGCGGCGAATGGCTGCCCAATGCCCATGGCGGCAACCAAAACCTCGAGGCAGTCCGCTTTCTGCAACAGGTCAACACGCTGGCTTACGACGAGCATCCCGGCATTGCCATGATCGCCGAGGAATCCACCGCCTGGCCGGGTGTTTCGCAGCCGTTGCACGCTGGCGGCCTGGGCTTCGGCTTCAAATGGAACATGGGCTGGATGAACGACACGCTGCGCTACATGGCCATGGAGCCCGCCCACCGGCGCTGGCACCATGACCAGATGACCTTCGGCCTTGTCTATGCCTTCAGCGAGAACTTCGTGCTGCCCCTGTCCCATGACGAGGTTGTCCACGGCAAGGGCACCATCCTGGGCCGCATGCCGGGCGATGACTGGCAGCGTTTTGCCAACGTGCGGGCCTATTATGGCTTCATGTGGGGGCACCCCGGCAAGAAGCTGCTGTTCATGGGGCAGGAATTCGCGCAAGCGCGCGAATGGAACCACGATGTCAGCCTTGACTGGCATCTGACCCATGAGCCGCTGCATGGCGGCGTGCAAAGGCTGGTGCGTGACCTCAACCATCTGCATCGCCAACTTCCCGCCCTGCACAGGCTTGATTGCGAGGCGGCGGGCTTCCGCTGGATCGTGGCGGATGATGCCGATCAATCGGTTCTGGCCTGGCTGCGCTTCGCCGATGACGGCTCGCCGCCGGTGGCCGTGATCTGCAATTTCACGCCAGTGCCGCGCCATGGCTACCGGATCGGGCTGCCTCATGCAGGGCTTTGGCGGGAGGTGATGAACACCGACGCCGATGTCTATGGCGGCTCGGGTCTTGGCAATGCGGGCGCTGTCATGGCGACAGGCCAGCCCTGCCATGGCTTTGCCGCATCGGCAGACCTGATCATTCCGCCCCTCGCGTCGATTTATCTGACATACGAACCGGGCGAAGATATGCCATGATCCATCATGGGCCTGCCCTGAAGGCGAACGTCAGTTTCGCCACGGGGCAGGATGCAAACTTTGAGGAACGCCAACTTGCCCCACAGGACAGCGACCACCGACAATGTGTCGGCCCCCTCGATCAACCGCTCGGTCGGCATCAGCGCGCCGCTGTCGCGCTCGGCCATGGCCTATGTGCTGGCGGGCGGACGCGGCAGCCGCCTGATGGAACTGACCGACAGGCGCGCCAAGCCCGCGGTCTATTTTGGCGGCAAGTCCCGGATCATCGATTTTGCGCTCTCCAACGCCCTCAATTCCGGCATCAGGCGAATCGGTGTCGCCACCCAGTACAAGGCGCACAGCCTGATCAGGCACATGCAACGCGGCTGGAACTTCTTCCGGCAGGAGCGCAACGAGGGCTTCGACATCCTGCCCGCCAGCCAGCGCATCTCCGAGGACCAGTGGTATGCCGGCACGGCGGATGCGGTTTACCAGAATGTCGACATCATCGAAGCTGCAGCACCCGAATACATGGTGATCCTGGCGGGTGATCACATCTACAAGATGGATTACGAGCACATGCTCCAGCAGCATGTCCAGATGGGGGCCGACGTCACCGTGGGCTGCCTTGAGGTGGCGCGGGCTGAGGCCAGCGGCTTTGGCGTCATGCACATCGACGCCCATGACAGGATCATCGACTTTCTGGAGAAGCCCGCTGATCCGCCCGCCATGCCCGGCAAGCCCGACATGTCGCTGGCCAGCATGGGAATCTACGTCTTCAAGACCACATTTCTGCTGGACGAACTCAGGCGTGATGCCAGCGATCCGCAGTCCAGCCGCGATTTTGGCAAGGATCTGATCCCCTATCTCGTGAAGAACGGGAAAGCCTATGCCCACCATTTTTCGCGCTCGTGCGTCAGGTCCAGCAAGGAAGCCGCATCCTACTGGCGCGATGTCGGCACGCTCGATGCCTATTGGCAAGCCAATATCGACCTGACCGACATCGTGCCCGATCTCGACATCTATGACCACGACTGGCCGATCTGGACCTATGGCGAGATCACGCCGCCGGCCAAATTCGTGCATGACGAGGATGGACGGCGCGGGCAGGCCATATCTTCACTGGTGTCGGGCGGCTGCATTGTGTCGGGATCGACGATCAGGCGCACGCTTTTGTGCACAGGCGCGCGCATCAATTCGTTTTCATCGGTCGAGGAGGCCGTGATCCTTCCTTACGTCGAGGTCGGGCGCTCCGCCAGCCTCAAGCGCGTGGTGATCGACCGGGGCGTGAACATTCCCGACGGGCTGGTGGTGGGGGAAGACCCGATCCTGGACGCCAAGCGCTTCCGCCGCACGGGCAGCGGCATCTGCCTGATCACCCAGGCCATGATCGACAAGCTGGTGTGAGCCCAGGCACATGAGAATGTTTGCATGAGATCGTGAGCATGAGATCGCGCCCCCTTCGCGTCCTGGCGGTCGCTTCGGAAATTTTTCCGCTCATCAAGACAGGCGGTCTTGCCGATGTCGCAGGTGCGTTGCCGAAGGCGCTGACATCCGAAGGGATTGCCACGACCACGCTGATGCCGGGCTATCCTGCTGTCATGGCGGCGATGGGAAGTGCGAAGCCGGTTCTCGCCATTCCCGACCTGTTCGGCGGCCCTGCCCGCGTCTTGCGCGCGGCCGTCGCGGGGCTGGACATTCTCGCCCTTGACGCTCCCCACCTGTATGACCGGCCAGGGAACCCCTATCTGGGGCTTGACGGGCGCGACTGGCCCGACAATGCGATCAGGTTTGCAGCGCTCGCGGCCATGGGTGCCAGCATCGGGCGCGGCGCTGTGAAGGACTTCAAGCCGGACGTGGTCCATGCGCATGACTGGCAGGCAGGCCTGACAGCAGCCTACCTTGTGCATGGCGGCCCAAAACCGCCGCCAAGCGTGTTCACGGTGCACAACCTGGCTTTTCAGGGGCAGTTTTCTCCCTCGCTGTTGGCAATTCTTGGCCTGCCGGCTTCCGCATTGCGCTTTGACGGCATCGAACATCACGGCCAGATCGGCTTTCTCAAAGCCGGACTTCAGCTTTCAACCCATGTCACCACAGTCTCGCCAACCTATGCCGATGAAATCCGCACGGACGTCGGCGGCATGGGCCTTGACGGCGTGCTGGCCTACAGGGGCAAGGCTGTCTCCGGCATCCTGAACGGCATCGACACGGATGTGTGGAACCCCGCCACCGATCCGCTGCTCGCCCAGGGCTATGACGCTGGCCACCTGAAAGCCAAGGCTGCGAACAAGGCCGCACTGCAACGCCGTTTCGGTCTCGACGAGGAGCCGAAAACGCCGTTGTTCGGCGTGGTCAGCCGCTTGTCATGGCAAAAGGGGCTTGATCTGCTGCTGGGTGCCTTGCCGACACTCCTGGAAGGCGGCGCGCAACTTGTCGTGCTGGGTTCGGGCGAAACCGGGCTTGAACAGGGCTTTCGCTCTGCCGCGGCAGCAAACCCGTCGCGCATTGGCTGCCGGATCGGCTATGACGAGGCGCTGGCGCACCTTGTGCAGGCTGGCTGCGATGTGCTCATCGTGCCGTCACGCTTTGAGCCCTGCGGGCTGACCCAGCTCTGCGCGCTGCGCTACGGCACCTTGCCTGTCGTGGCGAAGGTCGGCGGGCTGGCTGACACGGTCGATGACATGGAGACGGGAATCGTGTTCGATGACCTCAGCACAGAGGGCTTGTCAGGCGCGCTGATGCGGGCCATCAGGCTTCACAAGACACCCCGCGCCTTCAAGGCAATGGTGCAGAAAGCCATGGCGCGAGATGTGTCGTGGACACAAGCTGCACGCGATTATGCAACACTCTACCGCACACTTGCTGCAAGCCCGGACCGGAGCCCTTGATGATCCACACCGTATCAACCCGGCCCATCGCAGGCCAGAAGCCCGGAACCTCGGGCCTGCGCAAGAAAGTGCCGGAATTCCAGGTAGCTCACTATGCCGAAAATTTCGTGCAGTCGGTTTTCGACAGCATCGGCGAGATCAGGGGCCAGACCCTCGTGGTGGGGGGCGACGGGCGCTATTTCAACCGCGAGGTGATCGGCACGGTCATCCGCATGGCCGCAGCCAACGGCTTCGGGCGGTTGATCATCGGGCAAGGCGGCATCCTGTCGACGCCAGCCGCCTCGCATCTGATTAGGAAGCGCAAGGCCTTCGGCGGGCTGATCCTCTCCGCCAGCCACAATCCTGGCGGGCCCGACGGTGATTTCGGCATCAAGTACAACACCGGCAATGGCGGACCCGCGCCCGAGAAGATCACGGATGCCATCTTCGAGCGCACCAGGACCATCGACCGCTATCTGATCGCCGATGCCGCCGAGATCGATCTGGACCACATCGGCCATGTGCAGGTGCCCGCCGCCGAAGGGCACATGGTTGTCGAGGTCGTCGATCCAGTCGCTGATTATCAGCAGCTGATGGAAACCCTGTTCGATTTCGGTCGCATCCGCGCCGCCATCAAGGGCGGCATGCGCATGCGCTTTGATGCGATGTCAGCTGTCACCGGCCCCTATGCCCATGCGATCCTCGAGAAGGCGCTGGGTCTGCCAGTGGGCACCGTCGAGAATGGCGTGCCCTTGCCGGATTTCGGCGGGCATCACCCCGACCCGAACCTCGTCCACGCCAAGCATCTGCTCGATCTGGCCATGTCGCCCCACTCACCGGACCTGTGCGCAGCCTCGGATGGCGATGGCGACCGCAACCTGATCATCGGGCGTGGCCAGTTCGTCACGCCCTCCGACAGCCTCGCGATCCTGGCTGCCAATGCGCATCTTGCGCCGGGCTATGCCAAGGGCCTTGCCGGAATCGCGCGCTCCATGCCCACAAGCCAGGCAGCGGACCGGGTCGCGGCCAATCTCGGCATCCCCTGCTTCGAGACGCCAACCGGCTGGAAGTTCTTCGGCAACCTGCTCGATGCGGGCCTGATCAGCATCTGCGGCGAAGAAAGCGCCGGCACGGGCTCTGACCATGTGCGCGAGAAGGACGGGCTCTGGGCGGTGCTGCTCTGGATGGACATCATCGCTGCCCGCAAGCAGGGCGTCGCACAGATCGTGCAGGAACACTGGACCACCTATGGCCGCAACTATTACGCGCGCCACGACTATGAGGAGGTGCCAAGCGACGGCGCCAACGCGCTCATCGCACGCTTGCGCGGAATGTTGCCGGATTTGCAGGGCAAGAGCTTTGGCGCGCTCACCGTCAGCCAAGCCGACGATTTCGCCTATCATGACAGTGTCGATGGCTCGATGTCGCACGCGCAGGGCCTGCGCCTGATGATGGAGGATGGCTCGCGCATCGTCTACCGGCTGTCCGGCACCGGCACGGCGGGCGCAACCTTGCGTGTCTATATCGAGCGCTTCGAGCCTGATGCAGCCCGCCATGGCCTCGGCACGGAAACAGCGCTGGCCGATCTGGTGACGCTGGCTGGCAACATTGCCCAGATCGGGCACCATACGGGCCGTGACGCGCCGTCCGTGATCACGTGATGGCTGGCGGCTTTCGCCTCGACGCTGGCCAGCCTTTTCCGCTCGGCGTCACGCCTGATGCAGCTGGCATCAATGTCGCGGTGTTTTCCGCCCATGCGACAGCGATCGTGCTGTGCCTGTTCAGTGCGGACGACCACGAGATCGCGCGGCTGACCTTGCCCGAGCGCACCGGCGATGTGTTCCATGGCCATGTCGCAAGGGTTGCGCCCGGCGCACGCTACGGCCTGCGGGCGCATGGGCCGTTTGCGCCGCGCGAGGGCCACCGCTTCAATGCGCACAAGCTCCTGCTTGATCCGCATGCCGCCGAGATCGACCGACCGTTCGTGTTGCATCCATCGATGTTCGGCTACATTCCGGGTGGAGCCGATGCGGACATCACCTTCGACGACACCGACAGCGCGCCCTTCATGCCGAAGGGCATTGTCTGTGCGTCGCGCGAGTTGCTCCGGCCCCGGCCGATCGCACCATGGAACCGCACGGTCCTGTATGAGCTGCATGTGCGTGGCTTCACCAAGCTCCATGAGAGCGTGCCGCCAGAATTGCGCGGAACTTTCGCGGGCCTTTGCCATGAAGCTCCGCTCCGGCACCTGAAAACCCTCGGCATCACCAGCACCGAGCTGATGCCCTGCGCGGCGTGGCTTGACGAGCGGCACCTGCCGCCACTCGGGCTGACAAATTACTGGGGCTACAGCCCGGTGGCCTTCGGCGCACCCGACCCGCGCCTTGCGCCAGGTGGCTGGGATGAGGTGCGCGCGAGCGTTGCCAAACTTGCCGATGCCGGCATCGAGACGCTTGTCGATGTGGTGCTCAACCATTCCGGCGAGGGCGACGAACTTGGACCCACTGTTTGCCTGCGCGGGCTGGACAACGCGAGTTATTACCGCCTCGACCCCGCCAATCCGCGCCACTACGCCAATGATGCGGGCTGCGGCAACACGCTGGCGCTGGAACGGCCAGCCGCGCTCCGGCTGGCCATGGACAGCTTGCGCCGCTTTGCCGAACAGGGCGGGGTTCATGGCTTCCGCTTTGATCTCGCCACCACATTGGGCCGACGATCAGGCGGCTTTGACCCTGGGCACCCCTTGCTTGTGGCAATCCAGCAGGATCCGGTTCTGGGCCAGCTCAAACTCATCGCCGAACCATGGGACATCGGCATGGGCGGCTACCAGCTCGGGCAGTTCCCCCCCGGATGGGGCGAGTGGAACGACCGCTACCGCGACACTGCCCGCCGGTTCTGGCGCGGTGAGAGCGGCCTTGCGGGAGATATGGCAACCAGACTGGCAGGATCGGCGGATGTGTTTGCCAGCCGCGACAGGCCGTTGTCGCGCAGCATCAATTTCATCACCGCGCATGATGGCTTCACGCTGGCGGACCTCGTCAGCCACGAGGCCAAGCACAACCTTGCCAATGGCGAGCACAACCGGGATGGCACGGACGCCAACCATTCATGGAACCATGGCACGGAAGGCGAAAGCGACAACCCCGACATCCGGGCGGCGCGCGCTCGCGATGTGCGGGCGTTGCTGGCCACGCTGCTGCTCTCACGCGGCACGCCGATGCTGGCCATGGGAGACGAGCTGGGCCGCAGCCAGGGCGGCAACAACAATGCTTATGCGCAGGACAATCCTGCATCTTGGCTTGACTGGAGCAAGGCAGATACGTGCCTGATCGCGCACACGCGTGATCTGATCAGGGCGCGCCTCGGCAACGCCGCGCTATGGAGCGACAGGCCCCTGACCGGGCACCCGGCGGATGACAGCGGCCAGCCCGATGCAAGGTGGCTGTGGGCCGATGGCACCGACATGACATCGCAGGACTGGGCGGAAGCTGGCAAAAGGTTGCTGATCGTCCAGCTTCGCGAGGGACGTGACGAGGCGCTGATCGTCATGAACGGGGGGGCTGAAGCTGTTGATGTGGTTCTGCCCGAGCCTCCAGCAGGCCATGTCTGGACCGGGATGGACGGTGTTGCCAAGACGGCTGATCAGGCAGATTGCCCGGCAAGAAGTGTGCGGCTGATCACACTTGCAGCCAGCCAGAATACACCCGACCCAGAGACACCCGATCCAGAGACACCCGGCCCGGACACGCGGCGCAAGACGGGCATTGACCCTGCCATCCTGTCAAAGCTGGCAGGCGTTGCCGGCATCGCGCCTGATTGGTGGGATGTCAGCGGCCAGCGCCATGTGGTGACGCCGGATGTGCAGATCGCGCTGCTCAAGGCGATGCGCCTGCCGGTGACGTCGAGCACCGATGCGCGGGCACATCTGGGTGAATTGTCCCGCCATCAGATCAGGCGGGCACTGCCTGTCACGCAAGTCGCGCAGGCCGACACTCCCTTGACGCTCGATCTTGTGCCCCAGGATGGCAGGCGGCGCATGCTGCGGCTTGAAGCCGGTGACGGCGCAATCCATGACATCACCATCCAGCCCGGCGAGGGACGGCTTGAACAGGGCACGGCCCCTGATGGCCGCCCCTGTCATCGTCAGCGTGTGCAGTTGCCGGCCATGGCGACAGGCCGTTACCGCGCGATGCTTGATGGGCATGAGGACGAGGCGTGCCATCTGATCGTCGCGCCGCAACGCTGCTGGGAGGCCCCGGCACTGGCGGTGCGCCGCTTTGGTATTGCCGCGCATCTTTACACGCTCAGGCGCGATGGCGATCAGGGCATCGGGGATTTCACCACACTTGCCACATTTGGCGCGGCGGCAGCAGCCGCCGGTGCCGCCACGCTCGGGCTCAACCCGATGCACGCGCTGTTCAACACCGACCGTGAGCGCGCCAGCCCCTACCATCCCAGCGACCGGCGTTTCCTTGATCCGGTCTATATCGACGTCACCACCGATTTCTTCACGGCGCTGCCGGGCGTTCGCACGGCACTGGCAAGCCATGAAGCGCTGTTCAGGCGATGCTCTGACCAGGCCCAGGTTGATTATCCTGCGATCTGGCAGGCCAAACGGCGTGTCCTGCATCTGGCCTTTCAGGCCTTCGAGGCTGGGAGCAAACGTGGCCTTGAGGCTGCACATCAACAGTTCAGCCAGTTTGTGCAGGTTGGTGGACAGGATCTTGAGCAATTTGCCACCTTCGAGGTGATCAGCGCGCAGCACAACGGCGCCAACTGGCAGCGGTGGCCTGCCGCACTGCGAGGTGCCGAACCTGATGCCTTGCGCAAGGTGCGCGCAGGGCATGCAGCAGACGTGCGCTTCGTGCAGTTCCTGCAATGGCTGGCCGAGCGCGATCTGGCATGTGCCAGCAGCAAGGCCAGGCTGGACCTCGGGTTTTACCGCGACCTTGCCGTGGGATCGGCGCCTGACGGGGCGGAGGCATGGGCGTGTCAAAACATCTTCGCCAGTGGCGTCTCCATCGGGGCGCCGCCAGATCCGTTCTCGGTGGAGGGCCAGGTCTGGAGCCTGCCCGCTCCTGATCCTGCGGCGATCCGTCGCGATGGCTACAAAGGCCAGAGTGCATTGCTCAAGGCCAACATGCGCCATGCCGGGGCCTTGCGCATCGATCACGCCATGGGGTTGGAGCGCCTGTTCTGGGTGCCGGATGGTGCGCGCGCCAGCGAAGGCGCCTATGTCGGATACCAGCTTCGGGAACAGCTCGGCATCCTGACGCTGGAAAGCCAGAGCGCACGCTGTGTCATCATCGGCGAGGATCTGGGAACTGTTCCCCATGGTTTCCGCGAGGCCATGGCTGAAGCCGCCGTGCTCTCCTACAAGGTTCTCGCACTGGAAAAGGAGGGCGGGCGCTTCGTGCCGCCCACGCGCTATCCCCAACTGGCTGCTGCCTGTGCAGGCACGCATGACCTGCCGACGCTGGCAGGCTGGTGGGAAGGCCATGACATCGACGAGACCGAGGCCATGGGGCTCACCACGGCGGACAATGCAGCCCGTGCACGCCAGGAACGGGCGCACGACAGGCATTTGCTGCTGGAGGCGATGCGCCAAGCCGGCCTGCAGCCGGCTGCAACGGACAGGTTCGAGCCTGCCTTGAGCGCGCTGATCCACCGCTATCTGTCGGACGCGCCCAGCGCGCTGTTGCTGGTGCAGGCAGATGATCTTGCTGGCGATACCACCCGCATCAATCTGCCGGGCACAGACCGGGAGCGGCCCAACTGGCGGCGCAAACTCCTGCTGCCGGCACAAGACATCCTGACCACGCCTCTGGCACGGCTGATTTTGCACGCGATCCGGCATCGCGGGTCAGCCTGAAGCCAGAACGCGCGGCGATGGTCCGTCTCTTGCTTGCCAAGATCTGTGTCTGCTCATCCAAACCCGCCCATGCCTCCTGCTGTCACCCGGCCAGATGCCGTGCGCCGCGAAGCGCTCAGGATCGCGCTTGTCGATGACAATCCGGTCAGGGCTGCCATTCTTGAAGAGGGCCTGCGCGAGGCTGGCCACACCGACATCACGCGGCTGACCACCTCGCCCACGCTGCTGCGCGAGTTGTCCGTGCTTGATCCGGACATGGTGATCATCGATCTGGCCAATCCGAGCCGTGATTCACTCGAGCAGATGTTCCAGATCAGCCGCTCGGTGCCGCGCCCCGTGGCGATGTTCGTCGACCATTCCGACACCAGCATGATCGAGGCAGCGGTCGAGGCCGGTGTGTCGACCTATATCGTCGATGGCCTCAAGAAGGAGCGCATCAAGGCCATCCTCGACATGAGCATCAGCCGTTTCAACGCCTTCAGCCGCCTCAAGGCCGAACTGGCACAGGCGCGCACCGAACTGGACGAGCGCAAGACGGTGGAGCGCGCCAAGGCCATCCTGATGCAGCGCCGTTCGATCCAGGAACCGGAAGCCTATGCCCTGCTGCGCCGCACCGCGATGAACGAGAACAGGCGGATCATAGATGTCGCCCAGTCCATCCTGACCGCAGCCGAGTTGCTCAAATGACCGGACAGACCAGACCCATCCCTGTCACCGTGGGCTTTGTGCCGCTGATCGATGCGGCGCTGCTGGTGGTCGCCCGCGAAGAAGGCTTCGCGGCGATGGAAGGCCTTGACCTCACGCTGGCCAGGGAAGGCTCGTGGGCTGCCATCCGCGACAAGCTCAATGTCGGCCTGTTCGATGCGGCACACATGCTGGCTCCCGCCGCGATCGCGTCCACGCTGGGGCTTGGGCATCTCCAGGTGCCGCTGATCGCGCCACTCGCGCTCAATCTGGATGGCAATGCCATCACCGTCTCGAATCTGCTCGCAGATGAGTTGCAGGCCCTGATCCAGCCCGGAGAGGCCGCCGTTTCGCCGGTCCAGACCGCGCGGGCGCTTGCCAGCGTGATCCAAGCCCGCGCGCGTGAGGGCCTCGAGCCGATCACCGTTGGCGTGGTGTTCGGTTTTTCCTGTCATTTTTACCAGATGCGCGCCTGGCTTGGCAGCGGCGGCATCGACCTTGAGCGCGATACAAGGCTGGTCGTCATTCCGCCACCGCTGATGGTGGAAAGCCTTAAGGCCGGGCTGGTCGACGTGTTCTGCGCAGGCTCGCCCTGGAACAGGCTGGCTGAAGCTGCGGGAGCTGGCAAGGTGCTGCATCCTTGTGCCAGCTTCATGCCCGATTGCCCTGAAAAGCTGCTGGTGCTGCGGCAGGACAGCGAAGGCGCACCGTGGTTGGCTGGGCTGATCAGGGCCATCGTGCGGGCCTCGCTCTGGGCGTCTGAGCCGAACAACCTGCGTCTGCTGGCACGGCATCTTGCCAGACCCGACTATGTGGGCGCGCCGGTCGGTGTGATCGAGGCTGTTTTATCTGGCGATGCGCCGACGCTGTTCAACGCCCTGCCCGCAAGCTGGATCAGGCTGGACCAGGAGGCGACCTTGCCCGCCGTGTCGCGGATCAAGGCCGTTTTCGACATGATGGCCGATGCAGGACAGATCACACCCGATCAAAGCCTCTGGACCAGAGCCATGGGCATCGCACGCCCTGACCTTTATGCAAAAGCGCTGGCCGGAACACTCAACCGCACCTCATGACAGGCTGCCTTTTCTTGCTGCCTTTTTCTTGCTGCCTTTTTCTTGGGCATGCTGAATTTGTGCTGCACTTTTTTGCAGCGCAACATGAATGATGCCGACGGCGCGCGGTCGTGCAGCGGACATTCAATCGATTTGAACCGAGGCTGACATCCTTTTCACCAAAGCAGGCAGTTGGCACAGGGCTTGCTGACACTGATGTCACTATCTGATGGCGGACCAGTCTGGTTTGCAACTCAACAGGAGCCCAATGGCGGGTTCCGCTGGCAAGGCTGCCGTGGTCGCAGGTGTTGATGAGCGCCCGGCATCGCGCAGCCTTTTTTATTTTCACCTTGTCCCTTCGCCAGTCTTGCGGCGGGGAAACAACGATCAGGTCTGAAAATGTCACGGAAGATCACGCGAAAAATATCAGGCGAACCTCTTGCAGGATTTGCCGCATGTCCTGATCGCAGGCTGGTCCTGAAAGGTGCCATGGCAGCTGCAAGCCTGTTTGCTGCGAGCCGCCTGGCCCTACCTGCCGGTGCCTTCGCACAAGGGGCTGGCCCCGAGGTCAAAGGCACGAAGCTGGGTTACATCGCGTTGACGGACGCATCTCCCCTGGTGATCGCCAAGGAAAAGGGCCTATTCGCCAAGCATGGCGTGCCAGATGTCGATGTGGCCCGCCAGGCATCATGGGGTGCCTTGCGCGACAACATCGTGCTTGGTGCTGCCGGAAACGGCATTGATGGCGCGCATATCCTTCGGCCGATGATCCACACGATCTCTGCCGGCATCGTGACCCAGAACAATGTTCCCACGCCGCTGTTCAACCTGCTGAACCTCAACGAGGACTGCCAGGCGATTTCCGTCTCGAACGAGTACAAGGATCTGAATATCCAGAGCAGTTCCGCTCCGCTGAAAGAGGCCTTTGCGCGCAAGAAAGCCGCTGGCAAGGAGCTGACCGCAGCACAGACCTTTCCCGGCGGCACGCATGATCTGTGGATCAGGTACTGGCTCGCGGCAGGCGGCATAGACCCTGACAGCGACATCAAGACGATCACGGTTCCGCCACCGCAGATGGTGGCGAACATGAAGGTCGGCAACATGGACCTGTTCTGCGTGGGCGAGCCGTGGAACGAGCAGCTCGTGAACCAGGGCATCGGCTACACGGCGGTCACGACCGGCGAAATCTGGGCGCGCCACCCCGAGAAGGTGCTGGGCCTGCGGGCCTCTTTCGCAGATGCAAATCCACGCGCCACTCAAGCGATGCTGATGGCCGTGATGGAAGCGCAGATGTGGTGCGAAAAGGCCGAAAACAAACAGGAAATGGCCGAGATCGTGAGCCGCCGCCAGTGGTTCAACGTGCCAGTCAGCGACATCATTGGGCGGATCAAGGGCGAGATCAACTATGGCAACGGCCGCAAGGTCAATGATCCCAAGCTGGCCATGAAGTTCTGGGGCGGCGCTGGCGAAAGCTCCTATCCGTGGAAGAGCCTCGACAGCTGGTTCATCACCGAAAACATGCGCTGGGGCCGCTTTCCCGCAAGCACCGACATCAAGGCGCTGGTGGACCGCACCAACCGCGCGGACCTGTGGAGCGCTGCCGCCAGGACGCTTGGCGTCACCAATGCTCCGTCCGGGGATTCGCGCGGCAATGAGACCTTCTTCGACGGCGTCACATTCGATCCGGCAAATCCGATGGACTATCTCAAATCCCTGAAGATCAAGCGCGCCAGCGTGTGATGACCGCACACACCCCGGTTGACCAGAAAGGCAATTCCATGGCCCTTGCCAAGCTCAAGATGGATGACGTTGTCGCGCCTTCGCTGGCGGCCCAGACTACCATTGCCAGAATCACGCCGACCCCGGCAGAGGTCATCCCGCTGAAGCGGGCTGGCGACAGCGAATGGTCAAAGCGTGCGAAGCGCTTCGGCACCTGGGCACTGGTCAACGTCATCCCGCCGCTGCTCACGGTCGCCTTCCTGCTGCTGCTCTGGCAGATCGCCTTTTCAGGCCCCGGTGCAACCTTGCCGCCGCCGACGAAGGTCTGGTCAGAAGCCAAGGACCTGATCATGGAGCCGTTCTACTGGGCCGGGTCGCAGGACATTGGCCTGGGATGGCGGGTGCTGACCTCGCTGCAGCGTGTCGCCATCGGTTTTGGCCTTGCCGCCGTGGTCGGCATTGCGGTCGGTTCGGTCATCGGCCAGTCGATCTGGGCCACGCGCGGGCTTGATCCGGTGT
>JANMIB010000387.1:0-3631 GCA_031375605.1 Allobosea sp.
GGCCGCCGGACAGATCGCCGCCGCGCCGCCCCAGCATGGATTTGAGCACCGGAAACAGGTCAAACAACTCGCCCGGAATGTGCCGGTCGGCCCGTTTCAGCGGCGCAAACCCGGTTTCGAGGTTCTCCTTCACCGTCAGCAACGGGAAAATCTCGCGGCCCTGCGGCACATAGGCAATGCCGAGCCGGGCGCGGTCCTCCGGCCTCATCCCGGCCAGCGACGTGGTGCCCAGCGTGATCACGCCGGACGAGATCGGCTGCTGACCCACGATGGCGCGCAGCAGCGAGGACTTGCCCACGCCGTTGCGGCCCAGCACGCAGGTCACCTCGCCAACGCTGGCCGTGATCGACACGCGCCGCAAGGCCTGCGCCGCGCCATAATGCAGGTCGATGGCTTCGACATTCAGCATGCTGTCACCGCCCCAGATACACTTCGATGACGCGGTCATTGCCTGCGACCGCGTCGATGGAGCCTTCGGCCAGCACCGCGCCCTCGTGCAGGCATGTCACCCGGCAGCCCAGCGCGCGGACAAAGCCCATGTCGTGCTCCACCACCATGACCGAATGGTCCTTGTTGATGTCTTTCAGCAGTTCCGCCGTGGCCTCGGTTTCGGCGTCTGTCATGCCAGCCACCGGCTCGTCAATCAGGAGGAGTTTGGGGTCTTGCGCCAGCAGCATGGCGATCTCGAGCCACTGCTTCTGGCCATGGCTGAGGTCGCCGGCCAGCCGGTCGCGGTGATCGATCAGGCGCACCGTTGTGAGGTACTGGTCGATGGTCTCGCGCGCGATGCGGTTGCGCGCGCCGAACAGGGCCGAGAATGGCCCACGCTCGCCCTTCAGGGCCAGCAAGGCGTTGTCGGCGACCGTGTGGCTCTCGAACACGGTCGGCTTCTGGAACTTTCGCCCGATGCCGAGTTCGGCGATGGCCGCCTCGTCAAACGCCGTGAGGTTAATCGCGCCCCGGTCGAACAGCACATCGCCCTCGTCCGGCCTCGTCTTGCCGGTGATGACATCCATCATCGTGGTCTTGCCGGCCCCGTTGGGGCCGATGATGGCCCGCATTTCACCAGGCGCGAGGGTGAGCGAGAGCGAACGCAGGGCTTTGAAGCCATCGAACGCGACGCTGACCCCGTCGAGATACAGGATGGACTGTGTGACGGTGCTCAACGTTCTGCCTCCAGCGCGCTGGCGCTGACGGCCTTGCGGTTTCTCAGCCGTGTGCGCACATCCTCCCACACGCCGATCAGGCCCTTCGGCATGGCCAGCGTGACCAGCACGAACAGCCCGCCCAGCGCGAACAGCCAATAGGCCGCGAGCCATCCGGTCGTGAACACGGTCTTGAGATAGTTGACGACGATGGCCCCTAGCGCCGCGCCCACCAGTGTGCCGCGCCCGCCCAGCGCCACCCAGACCACGGCTTCGATGGAGTTCGTCGGAGAGAATTCCGACGGGTTGATGATGCCGACCTGGGGCACGTAGAGCGCGCCCGCCACCCCGGCGATCATGGCCGAGAGCGTGAACACCAGCAATTTGTGATGTTCCACGCGGTAACCCAGAAAGCGCGTGCGGCTTTCCGCATCCCGGATGGCGACGAGCACCTTGCCGTAGGTCGAGGACACGACAAGGCGCGCCACGATGAACGTCAGCATCAGCGCGATCACGGTGGCGATGAACAGCGCGACGCGGGTGCCTTGCGCCTGCACGCTGTGCCCAAGAATGTCCTTGAAGTCGGTCAGGCCGTTATTGCCGCCAAAGCCCATGTCATTGCGGAAGAAGGCCAGCAGCAGCGCATAGGTCAGCGCCTGCGTGATGATCGACAGATATACCCCGGTCACCCGGCTGCGGAACGTCAGCCAGCCAAACACGAAGGCGAGCACGCCGGGCACCAGCACCACCATGGCCATCGCAAACGGAAAATGCTGGAAGCCCCACCACGTGACGGGCAGTTCCTTGTAGTTCAGGAACACCATGAAATCGGGCAGGACGGGGTTGCCGTAAACCCCGCGCGTGCCGATCTGACGCATCAGATACATGCCCATCGCATAGCCGCCCAGCGCGAAGAAGGCCCCGTGGCCGAGCGAAAGGATGCCGCAATAACCCCAGACCAGATCAAGCGCGACGGCGAGCATGGCGTAGCACAGGTACTTGCCGATCAGCACCACCGAGCCGGTGGAGATGTGGAACACCGAGTTTTGCGGCACATAAAGGTTGCAGACAGGCACCAGCACACCGACGGCTGCCAGGATGGCGAGGAACACCAGCCCGCGCCCCTCGATCATGGTCATGAAACGGGTGGTCAGCATGGGTAAGTGCCTGCCAAGACATGCGTCATCCCCGGCGGCACGACAGCGCCGGGAAGGGGATCCATGCGCCTCGTCGCGATCCAGGCTAGATCCCCTTCCCGGACCTTTGGTCCGCCGGGGATGACACCGGAGAGGTGCGTCCATCCGATCATTGCTCCACCGGCGCTCACTGTTCCACCGCCCTGCCCTTGAGCGCGAACAGGCCGCGCGGACGTTTCTGGATGAACAGGATCAGCAGCACCAGGATCAGGATCTTGCCGAGCACGGCACCGGCGAACGGCTCCAGCAGCTTGTTGGCGATGCCCAGCGTGAAGGCGGCCACCAGCGTGCCCCACAGATTGCCGACGCCGCCGAACACCACGACCATGAAACTGTCGATGATGTAACTCTGGCCCAGATTGGGCGAGACATTGTCGATCTGGCTCAGCGCGACACCGGCGATCCCGGCAATGCCGGAGCCAAGCCCGAAAGTCATGGCGTCGACAAAGCGGGTGCGGATGCCCATGGCGCTGGCCATGCGCCGGATCTGCGTCACGGCGCGCATCTGAAGGCCAAGCGGCGACGCTTTCAGGATCAGCAGCAGGAATGCGAACACGACAAGGGTGAACACCACGATCCAGAGCCGCCCGTAGGTGATCTGCAGCCCCAGGACATCGAACGAGCCTGCCATGTAGCTCGGGGCGCTGACCTCGCGGTTTGTCGGCCCGAACCAGGTGCGGATCGCCTGCTGCAGCATCAGGCTGATGCCGAATGTGGCCAGCAGGGTTTCCAGCGGGCGGCCATACAGGAAGCGGATCACACCGCGCTCGATGGCGACGCCGATCAGCCCTGAGGTGAGAAACGCCAACGGAATGGCGATGGGCAATGACCAGTCGAGCAGGTGCGGCGCATGGCTCCTGAACATCTCCTGCACCACGAAGGTGACATAGGCTCCGATCATCACCATTTCGCCATGGGCCATGTTGATGACGCCCATCACGCCGAAGGTGATGGCAAGACCGATGGCCGCGAGCAGCAGGACCGAGCCGAGCGAGATGCCGAACCAGACGGTCTGGAACCACGCGCGGATGGCTTGCGCCTGCTCGATGGCGGTGATGCCCTGATCGATGACGGCCTTGAGGCCTCCCGTGGTTTGTGGCGAGAACAGCCGCAGCAGCGAGATGGCATCGTTGTCGGTCGCCTCCGCGATGCGCTGGGCCGCCGTGATCCGCTCTGCTTCCGGCGCGGCCCGAGTGGACAGGATGATGGCTGCACGCGATTTCTCGAGTGCTTTGCGGACGGGTGCGAGCGTTTCCTTCGCCAGCGCCGCATCAAGGGCTTGCAGCGCGG
>JANMIB010000420.1:0-3296 GCA_031375605.1 Allobosea sp.
GCAATGACCATGACAGCAGACAGGGCACCGGGCGCGGAGGCCAGCAAGGCATCCAGCCATGACCAACGCCCCGCCCAGACCAGGAATGCTCCCGTCACCGCAACCGTCATGACAAGCGAACAGACCAGTATCGCGATGCTGCCAGGATAGCGCGAAGCGGCCTCGACAGCCTCGGGAGTTGCAGCCGCGCCGATCAGGGCTCCTGACAGCACCATGCCCACGTTGACCAGCCCGTCTGACGGCCCCCGCCACGGCCTCACCAGCGCCACAAGGGCGACAAGCAGCATGGCACCGGTCAACCAGCCGGCCGGCACGCCAAGCACATGCAGCACAAAGCCACCTGATGCGGCAGCGGCCAGCAAGGTGGCATCTTCAGCGAATGAGGACATTCCGGCAGGCAGATACTTGGCCAGACGCAAAGGCATCACGTTTCCTTGGGCATCACGTTTCCTTGCCGCAGGATGATGATGTTACAGACGACCAGCCTGAACAGCTTCAGACCAGAAGACTTAGCAACTCGCCTGACAGGGGTTTGCGCATGATCACGACATCTGCAAACTCGCGCATGGCATAGGTAATCTCGGCCATGGGAAGGCCCGATATGACGATGACCTTGGGGCGTTCTGCCATGGAAACCACACGCCTCACAACTTCGGTGCCGCGTTCGCCCGGCAGGCAGATGTCGACCAGCACGATGTCTGTTGGTTTGACGTCGGCGCCATCACCGAACGACTCACTGTCGGGATACAGCCTCACTTTGCGGCCAACCGACAGGCAAAGCTCTGACAGTGCGTCTCGCACACCGTGATCATCTTCAACGATGTGAACCGTCATCCGTGTCCAAGCCCACATGCACATGAAATCACAGGAACATGATGCTCAAACGCGGGGGATGTTTTGCACAGCATGCGATCAGAACACAAACGAGCAGCATATCGTTTCCGACAGCGATCATTTGTATCTTGATATCTAAGCAGGTTTTGGAACGCTGTTGCATCCTCACAAATACGTACACGGAGCGAAAACACGCCCGTGTTGCGGAAATAACCGACGTATCAAAACCGAGGATCAGGCCTTGACAGCCTCGCGGTACACAAGGCGGACAAGCTCGGCGGTGTTGCGGGCTTTCAACTTCTCCATGATACGGGCGCGGTGCACCTCGATCGTGCGGGGGCTGATGCCGAGCAGTCGCCCTGCTTCCTTGTTCGAAGCGCCTGCCACGATGTGTTCAAGCACATCGACTTCGCGCACAGTCAGTGTTTCATGCCCCGTGAACGCCGGCAGACGTCCATGGATGGTGACGGCCATTCCGCGCGCCACCTGAGCGATGGCTTCACGCACACGCTTGATCACCACCGGACCGTCAAAGGGCTTCTCGATGAAGTCAAAAGCGCCATGCTTCATGGCGTGGACCGCCATGGGGACATCGCTCTGCCCTGAAATCATCACCACTGGTGCGTGGTATCCAGCCCCGCCGATGGCATCCAGAACATCGAGCCCAGAGCGGCCCGGCATATGCACATCCATCAGCACGCAGCCTGGCTTCAAGATCGCGGCATCGACCACAAACGCATCCCCATGCTCATAGGTCTTGACCTTCAGGCCTTCCATTTCGAGCAGAATAGAAAGTGCATCCCTCACAGCCGCATCGTCATCGACAATCACGACATCAAGCTCAAACCGGTGAAATGACTGGTCCACGAGATCCCCTCTTATGTTTTATCCGCTCCAGCTGCAGCTGCCATGGGAACGGCAGCAGCGCTGTCACGATTGGCGGCAATAACGTCTGCCGCGACGGGAAGCCGGACCGTGAAGCGTGCTCCATGGCCCTTTCCACCTGCATCAACGAGCAATTCACCCAGATGGTTCTGCGTGATGGCGCGTGAAATCGTCAATCCTATGCCCATGCCGGTTCCGGCGCCCGACTCGCTCCGGAAGGCGCTGAAAAGCGTGCGCATGCGCTCGGGCGGGATGCCCGGCCCGTTGTCGCCAACGCTGAAGCAGACCATGCCAGGCTCGAACCAGGTTTTCACCGTCACCGAAGGGCGGTCCTCACCCTCGCAGGCCTCGATGGCATTGCGCGTGAGGTTGAGCACGATCTGCTGGATCTGCACCGGATCGACCAGCACATCCGGCAGGTTTTCCGGCCCATTGCGGTCAAGATGCACCGATCGGTGGCGGCCAAGCATGGCAAGCTCGAGAGCCTCGTCAACCACCAGGTTGAGGTTGGCGCGCTTGCGCTCGGGGGCACGCTTCTCGACCAGTTGCCTCACGCGCTGGATGATGGACCCGGCCCGTCGGGCCTCGCGTGTTGCCTTGCCCAAGAGTTCGACAGAGCGTTGTTCGGCAGTCGGCTGCGCGGCCTGCAGCCTCTCGACCTCGCGTTCGAGGGCCTGAAGATACAGCATGATGGCTGTCAGGGGCTGATTGAGTTCGTGAGCCAGTGCCGAACCCATTTCATCAAGGGCCGAAACCCGTGTCACACGGATGAGGTCTGACTGCGCCGATGCCAGCCTGCGTTCGGTTTCGCGGCGTGCGGTCAGATCGCGGATCATGCCGATGAACTGGCGGCCATTGGGTGTCTGCGCCTCGCCCACCGACAGATCGAGTGGAAAGATCGAGCCATCCTTGCGGCGGCCTTCGACCTCACGTCCAGCGCCCATGATCCTGCGCTCGCCGGTCGAACGATAGCGGTTCACATAAAGATCATGGCTGTCATGGTGCTGCTGAGGCATCAGCAACCTGACATTCTCGCCGATCACCTCATCTGCGCCATACCCAAAAAGCTGTTCGCACGCCTTGTTGAAGACGAGCACATGCCCACCCTCGTCCATGACGATGATGCCATCAGGCGCAATCTCGAGAACCCTCTCAAGGCGCGCTTCTGACAAGGTTGGCCTGCGGACGGCCTGCATTTCAACAACCCACACTGAACTTCAACGAACGGGAACATTTGAATTGTCACAGTTATGGAACAAAAATCAAGTCTGCCAAGTCCCTCGGGTCTATTTTGCCACAACGCATGTGCGAGGCATGAAAAATTTCAATTCTTTAAAGAGCGGCGAACATTGTCTGGATACGCCTGACAGCCTCGACAAGATCCTCGGATTTTCGTGCAAAGCACAACCTGAGGCCTGCATCCGCGCCAAGCCCGAAGGCTGCGCCGGGAGCAAGGCCGACATTGGCTTCGTCGACGAGCCGGATGGCGAACGTACGGGAATCGGTCATGCCCTTGACGTTGAAAAAATAATAGAACGCGCCGACCGGCGCCGGTGACGAGACCAGGCCTGTCGCCT
>JANMIB010000435.1:0-2848 GCA_031375605.1 Allobosea sp.
CATGGGCGTGCGCATGGTTGCGCCTGCCTTGCCGGGCGTGATCGTCTTTGCGGCTGCTTTCGGTGCCGCGGCATCCGCAAAAGGCCTGACGCTGCTGGAAGCCACGCTGATGAGCGCGCTGGTCTATGCCGGCATGTCGCAGATGGTGGCGCTGGAAGCCTGGCCTGGCATCTGGACCTGGGCCAATGTGGCCAGCCTCGCGCTGCTGACGGCGGTGGTCAACAGCCGCATGGTGCTGCAGGGCGCGGCGCTGCAACCCTGGCTCAAGGTTCATCCGGACCGTTTCAACGCCGCGCACCTGTTTTTCCTGACTGATGCCAACTGGCTGATGGGCTCGCGCTACCATGCCGAGGGCGGGCGCGATGTGGGCGTGCTGATCGGCGCGGGCGCGGCGCTGTGGGTGCTCTGGATCGCCTTCACGCTGCCCGGGCATCTTGTGGGTGGGCTGGTGGCGGACCCGAAGCGCTTTGCGCTTGATCTGGTGATGCCGGTGTTCTTCGCCATCATGCTGGTGCCGCTGTGGAAGAGCCGCCGCGCCGCCGTGCCCTGGGCCGTGGCCGGGCTGGTGGCGCTGGTGGCGTCGCGGCTGTTGCCGGGGCATCTGTTCATCCTGTGCGGCGCTCTGGCGGGCATGATGACCGCAGCCCTGTCTGGTGAAGCGCCAGCCGATGCATGAGTGGACCAGCCTTCTGGCGCCGGGCGTCAGCGCCGCCATCGCCGCGATGGCCTTGGCCACGTATCTGTGCCGCATCTCGGGCTATTTCCTGATGAGCGTCATCCCGTTCACGCCCGCCATCCGCCGCGCGCTGGCGGCGCTGCCCGGCTCCATTGTCGCGGCCACGGTGCTGCCGGTGATCGAGCGCACGGGGCTGGTGGCCGGCATCGCCATCCTCGCTGCCTTGGCTGCCATGATGATCCGCCGCAGCGAGATCCTCGCGCTGACAGCAGGTCTTGGCGTCGCCATCGCGGCGCGGGCCTGGGGGATTTGAGCGGAGTTCGCTGCGTGCCCTCTCCCGCTCAGGGAGAGGGTGGCGCGCGGAACGCGTGACGGGAGAGGGCCTTCACACCCGATGCCGTGCCAGCACCTTCCGCACAGCCGCAACCAGCTCACTCTCCGGCACGGCGAACTGCGCGTCTTTCTGGCGTTCGAGATATTCCTCGCGGTCTTTGCCATCCTTGCCGAGCTTGGCCAGTTCGGCACCCATGATCAGGTCCTTCACCTGCACAGTTCCGGCGGCTTCTTCGTCCGTTCCCTGGATGACGACGCAGGGGCTGCGGCGCTTGTCGGCGTATTTCATCTGGGCGTTGAAGCCGGATGAGCCGAGATAGAGTTCCGCCGCGATGCCAGCGTTGCGAAGCGTAGAGACAAAGCGCTGGTAGTCACCGATGCGCTCCTTGTCCATCACGGTGACGACGACCGGGCCGGGCTTCTGCGCGCCTGCCAGAATGGGTGAATTGGTCAGCCTGAGCGCTTCGTAAAGCCGTGAGACCCCGATCGAGAAGCCGGTGGCCGGCACGGGATCGTTGCGGAACCGGCCCACAAGGCCATCATATCGCCCGCCGCCCGCCACCGAGCCGAAACGCACCACCTGGCCATCTTCGTTGGTGACGGGGAAGGTGAGTTCGGCCTCAAAGACCAGGCCGGTGTAGTATTCGAGGCCACGGACTATGGAGGTGTCAATGCTGATCCGGCGGGTGCCGTAGCCTGCCGCCTTCACGAGATCGGCGATGGCGCGCAACTCATCGATACCTTCAGTCGCTAGACTATTGCCCTTCAAGCCACGTGAAAGCGTTTCGATATAGCCACTATTGGTTTTAACGTAATAGAAAGCGTCACCGGATGCCGGCTCAAAGCGGTGGATGTCGTCGTCCTGTAAATCAACTTGGGCGTCTGTGAGAGGCTGACTGACCGGTCTGCCAACGTTGATGACGCGTAGCATCTGGGCAGCGTCGACCTGACTTAAACCGACGCCTTTGGTAAAATCACCGCTCTCATCTTTTCGACCCTCGGTCAGCAGTTGCATTACGCCTTCCGAGCCAAACTTGTTCAGCTTGTCAATCGCCCTCAGCACGCCCAGCCGCTTCCCCGCAAACTCCTCTCCGCCCAGCCCGATGGCCTCCATCACGCCGTCCAGCACCTTGCGGTTGTTGACCTTGATCACGTAGTCGCCGCGCTTGATGCTGACGGCTTCCAGCGTGTCGGCCATCAGCATGCAGGCCTCGGCGTCTGCTGCCACGCTGCCCGCGCCGACGATGTCCGCGTCGAACTGCATGAACTGGCGGAAGCGGCCGGGCCCCGGCTTCTCGTTGCGGAAGACGTAGCCCGCGCGATAGCTGCGGTAAGGCTTCGGCAGCGCATCGAAGTTTTCCGCCACATAGCGGGCGAGCGGCGCGGTCAGGTCATAGCGCAGCGAGAGCCACTGCTCATCATCATCCTGAAACGAAAACACGCCCTCATTTGGCCGGTCCTGATCGGGTAGGAACTTGCCGAGCGCGTCGGTGTATTCGACAAAAGGCGTCTCCACCGGCTCGAAGCCGAACAACTCGAAGCTCTGGCGGATCTTGGCCAGCATGGCTTCTGTCGCCGCGACATCAGCCGCATTGCGATCCTCGAAGCCGCGCGGGCGGCGAGCCTTCAGCTTGTCGGACGCTTTGTCGTTCGGTTTGTCGTTCTTGGACATGGGGCATTCCAGAAAAGGCATGGATGGTCGGGTCAATCCTCGGATCAAGTCCGAGGACGACCATGACGAGGTTGTGTGCTGGTTAGCCGCTGGAGAGGGCACGGGCAAGGGCAAGCAAATTTCCCGGACCCGTGGACCCCTCTCCTGCATCCTCTCCCGCAAGGGGA
>JANMIB010000475.1:0-3718 GCA_031375605.1 Allobosea sp.
TAGACCTTGCCAGATGCTCCTGGCGATAGTGCGATAAGCCTTCGAGTGGCCGCTGTCCGGGGCGGTCACTACCACAGGCGTGCCGCTGTCAGCGTTCTCCCGGATATCCATATGCAGCGGAATTTCGCCCAGAAACGGCACGCCAAGCCGCGTGGCTTCGTTGCGTGCTCCGCCATGACCGAAGATGTCGTAGCGGTTGCCGGTATCGGGGGCGATGAAATAGCTCATGTTCTCGACAATGCCGAGAATTGGCACCTCGACACGCCGGAACATCGCCACGCCTCGCCGTGCATCCAGCAAGGCCAGATCCTGCGGTGTTGACACGATCACCGCTCCTGCCAGCGGCGTCTGCTGCGCCATGGTGAGCTGTGCATCGCCTGTGCCCGGCGGCATGTCGACGATCAACACGTCAAGTTCGCCCCACGCGACCTCCCGCAGCATCTGCGTGATGGCCGAAATCACCATCGGGCCGCGCCAGATCATCGGCGTTTCCTCATCGATCAGGAAGCCTATGGACATGATCTTGAGGCCGTAGGCTTCCATCGGGGCCAGTGTGCGGCCCGAGATCAGCCTGGGCCGCCCGGTCACGCCAAAGATCTTCGGCACGGACGGGCCATAGATGTCCGCATCCATGATGCCGACCTTCATCCCCAGCGTGGCGAGGCCCACCGCAAGGTTTGCCGCCGTGGTGGATTTGCCGACGCCGCCCTTGCCACTGGCGACGGCGACGATGTGCCTGATGCCAGGCACGCCTGCGGCACGGGGCGTCGGCCCGCCCGTTGAGGCCTGTGCGCGGGCCGTCTGGGCTGCGGTCCGGGGGTCTGGCTTTTTATCCGCCGTCAACGTCACCAGAGCCTGCCTGATGCCCGGCAACCCCTTGACCTCGCTTTCAGCCGCCAGCCTGACAGGCTCCATGGCGGCGGCTTCGGTCGCATCGATGGCGATGGCGAACATCACCTTCTCGCCATCAACCAGAACATCGCTGACACGGCCCGACGTGCCGAGCGACTGGCCGCTTGGCATCTTCACCAGTTCAAGCGCACGCAAAACGTCGGATGGTGAAATGGTCATGGTCATTCCAGTGTCGTCAGGATGCTCAGATCTTGGCCTTGCGGATGTCGAACGTGATCTTGCCACCGGCTTCGCGATGGCCTGAAAGCTCGTCACCGGTTTCGCGCACAAGGTTGGGAATGTCGATGGCCGCCATGGGATCGGTGCAGATCACCGACATCAGCGATCCTGCCGCAAGCGACCTGAGCGCCTTGCGCGTGCGCAGTGCCGGAAGTGGGCATTTCAGCCCGCTGAGGTCAAGGATCACGGCATCGGACATCGCGGGAAACCTGTCTGCACACGCAAAAGACGCAAACGCGTCCGTTCGTGATGTAGGCGCTTCAGCCGTGTGTCACAACCATGGTTGCGCGTGAATCAACGCCGCAGATACCAGTCGCCAGAGCTTCTTGAAACCGGTTGGAAGCCCATGGCGGTGCCGGGCGCGAAGAACCCGTCGCGTTCAAGCACGCGGCCACGTGCGGTTGCCCAGTCGGTGTTCTTGCGCTTGGCCTTGGCGAGGGCAACCTTCGTGCGGTCCTGCCTTGTTTTGGCGAACTGCGAGCCGTCCGGCACCACGCCGTTGATGGCGATACGGGTCGCACTCTTGCCGTATGTCTGGACCAGCGAAAACAGCTTCGCCGCATGTGCCGGATGAAGGCGCACACAGCCATGGGATGCGGGACGGCCAAGGCGGCCCGTCTCGCCCGTCGCATGGATGGCATAGCCTCCGCGAAAGAACACGGCATTGGGCATGTTGCCGCCATACTTGCGCGAATACCATTTTTTCTCGAGACGTTGCGGGCGATAGACGCCGCTCGGTGTGCGGTAGCCCTGCCGGCCTGATGAGACAGCCCAGTTGTAACTCTCGCCGCCTGAAGTGGTCACCGTCATGCGCTGGCTCGCCAGATCAACCTTGATCTCGACCCTGGCCAGGGCGAGACCAGAGCTCCCAAGCAATGCGACCATCGCCGCGATGACGACAAGACAACGACGCAGCATCACTCACCCCACGCTTGACCTCACAACGTTGCAGACAGTGAAGCGTGTTTTTCCATGCAGGTAAAGTCATTGCCCGAAGCGTGGTTTCCGAAACGACTCCAAACGACGGAGCAGTTCACATCGGAGGCGTGCCATTCAGGCCCAGCACCTCGCCTGCCAGATAGAGCGAGCCGCAGATCAGGATGCGGGGTGGGACCGGCCAGGCCTGACGCGCGATGTCCTCGATGGCGGCGGAAGCGGAGCCGGCCGGGCGCGCGTTGAGCCCGACGGCCCGCGCGAGGGACGCCACGTCCTCGGCGCTGCGCGCGGCCTGCTGGCCGGGGATCGGGACCGCGATCAATTCGCGCGCCAGACCGGCAAATGGCTTCAGAACAGCGCTGGTGTCCTTGGTGCCCAGCATGCCGACGATCATGATCAGGGGCGCCGGATTGCGGTCCTGAAGATCCGCCATCGCGGCAGCCAGCACCCGCCCGCCATCGGCATTGTGCCCGCCATCGAGCCAGAGTTCCGAGCCGGGCGGGCAGATGTCAGCCAGACGCCCACGCGAGAGCCGCTGCATACGCGCAGGCCAGTCGGCGCGTGCCAGGCCTGTCTCGAAGGCCAGATCGGGCAGGTCATACCCGGCGGCGCGCAAACCCGCGATGGCCGTTGCGGCATTGATATGCTGGTGGCGTCCAGCAAGGCGCGGCAACGGCAGATCCATCAGCCGGTCCTCGTCCTGATAGACCAGACGGCCGGCCTCCTCGCGCATGCCGAACTCCTGACCACCCACCCAGACAGCGCTCGCGCCCCGACGCGCCGCTTCCGCGACCAGAACCTCGTCAGCCTCGCGGTAGGTCTGCGGTGCAATCACGGCAGGTGCGCCGCGCTTGAAGATGCCGGCTTTTTCCGCCGCGATCTTGGCCAGCGTGTCACCGAGGTATTCGGCGTGGTCCATGCCGATGGAGGTGACGATGGCGCAGGCCGGCCGGTCAATGACGTTGGTGGCATCAAAACGCCCACCAAGGCCGACCTCCAGCAACAGCACGTCCGCCGGCTCCTCGGCGAAAAGCAGAAAGGCTGCCGCGGTGACGATTTCGTAGAAACTGATCATCGCTCCGGCATTTGCCGCCTCGCAGCGCTGCATGGCAGCGAGCAACATCTGGTCGTCGACCAGCACGCCGCCGCCCTTGCGCCCGAGCCGGATGCGCTCGTTGAAGCGCACCAGGTGCGGCGAGGTGTCGACATGCACGGCGAGCCCCTGCGCTTCGAGCATGGCGCGCATGAAAGCGATGGTCGAGCCCTTGCCGTTGGTGCCAGCGACATGGATGGTCGGCGGCAGGCGCTTGTGCGGATGGCCGAGTTTGTCCAGAAGCCGCTCGATCCGGCCAAGCGACAGGTCGATGGCTTTCGGGTGCAGCGCCAGCAGGCGCGCGATCAGCGCATCGACCGAGACAGCCATGGGGTGCTCCGGAACACGGCGCGCGAACGCGAACGGTCAGGCTGCCTCGGCAGCGGGTTGCTTCATCAACAGCCGCGCCAGTCTTGCCACGGTTGCCTTCATCTCATTGCGGTGCACCACCATGTCGACCATGCCATGGGCCTTGAGATACTCGGCGCGTTGGAAACCGTCGGGCAGTTTCTCGCGGATGGTCTGCTCGATCACGCGCGGGCCCGCGAACCCGATCAG
>JANMIB010000478.1:0-11780 GCA_031375605.1 Allobosea sp.
GATGGGTCGAACAGCATGCGGAAAGCATGGCGCAGCGCATGAATATCCGCCCGCGTGGCACCGCGCCGCTTCAAGCCGATGATGTTCAGCCCGCCAAGATAGGCTCTGTTGCCCAGGGCCATGCCGTAAGGAATGACATCATGTTCAACCGCTGCCATGCCGCCGATGAAAGCGTTGTGACCCACCCGGGTGAACTGGTGAAGCCCCGAAGCGCCGCCCATGATGACGTTGTTGCCGATCTCGCAATGGCCCGCGAGCGCGACATTGTTGACCAGCGTGACATTGTCACCCAACACGCAATCATGGCCGACATGGGTGTTGGTCATGAAAAATCCGCCATTGCCGATGCGCGTGTGGCCGCCGCCCTTCACAGTTCCCAGATTCATCGTGACGTGTTCACGTAAGGTATTGGAATCGCCAATCGTGAGCCGGGTTGGCTCGCCCTTGTATTTCAGATCCTGAGGCGCATGCCCCAGCACCGAAAACGGATGGATCCTGTTGCGTTTGCCGATGCTGGTATGCCCTTCGACCACGACATGGCTGATCAGTTCGCAATCCTCGTCGATCACCGCGTCGGGACCGATGATGCAATACGGACCAATGCTCACGCCGGCGGCGATCCGAGCTGTCGCTGCCACAATCGCTGTTGGATGAATGGCCATGGCTATGCCTCTGGTCAGGCGTCGTTTTCGACAAGCATGGCGGAAATCACGGCTTCAGCCACCAGTTCACCTTCGACGCGGGCCTCGCCTCTAAACCACCACATGTTGCGGCGCTGGCGCAACTTGGTCATGTGCAGCTTCATCACATCACCTGGCCCGACCGGTTTGCGGAACTTGCACTCGTCGATCGTCATGAAATAGACCAGTTTTGGCGGTGGCCGGTCCTTGCTGCGCGCATAGACACACATCGCACCGGCGGTCTGTGCCATCGCTTCGATGATCATCACGCCAGGCATCACGGGCTGGGCCGGGAAGTGCCCCTGAAACTGCGGCTCATTGAAGGTGACGTTCTTGATGCCGGTTCCAGAATTGTCGCCATCAATGTCAACGATCTTGTCAATGAGCAGGAAGGGATAGCGGTGGGGCAGCAGCTCCTGGATTTTCATGATGTCCACGCTGCCAAGCGTGGTCGGGCTAGTCGTGGTCGTGCCACCTGCGATCTTGTCAGCGCCAGAATGTGTTTGCTCTTCGCTCAAGGGTGCCACCTCGTTCATTCGGACGTTTCCTCGGTTTTTTCCGCGGATGAGCCATGGGATGAGCCTTGCGTCCTGTCTTTCCGGACAGCCAGCTGATTGACAACGGCAATTTCGCGCATCCATTCCCGCATCGGCTTTGCAGGTGTGCCGCCCCAGCGGGCACCAGCCGGAACATCTGTCGCGACATTGCTGGTCGCGCCGATCTGTGCGCCCCGCCCTATCCGGACATGGCCGATCACACCCACCTGCCCGCCCAGGACAACACCGTCTTCCAGCGTGGCAGAGCCGGAAATTCCAACCTGAGCCACGATCACACAATGCCGACCAATGCTGACATTGTGCGCGATCTGGACCAGATTGTCGATTTTTGTGCCTTCGCCGATCACGGTGTCACGGATCGCACCACGGTCAACTGTGGAATTGGCACCGATCTCGACATCATCCTGAATGATCACGCGCCCGATCTGCGGTACCTTGAGATGCCCATTCGCACCCATGGCGAAACCGAAGCCATCCTGCCCGATCCGGACGCCGGGATGCAGGATCACCCGGTTTCCGATCAAGGCATGCTGGACCGTGACATGGGGGCCGATGGCACAATCGCGGCCAATTTTCACGTCGTGACCGATCACCGTGCCAGCCCCAATGACGGTGCCTGAACCGATCTCAGCGCGCGGGCCGATGACCACACCTGGGTCCACCACGACACCCCTCTCCAGAAGTGCGGTCGGATGGATGAAAGCGCCCGGACTGCTGGCAATGCTCTCGAACAGCGATGCTGGCCTGGCAGCCGCGGGAACCATGGCACCCAGGCACCGGGCATAGGCCTGCTGGGGGTCAAGACACTCGATGGCGACAGAACCTGGAGGGACACGCGGCGCGTAGCGTCTGGACACAAGGACAAAGCCTGCCTTCGTCGCGGCCAGCTGGCTCAGATAGCGCGGGTTGTCCATGTGTGACAGATCATGCGGCCCTGCTTCATCCAGGGGCTTGATCGATCTGATCTCGCGCGTGCCGTCCTGGTCAGGGGGAAGTGATCCACCTGCCAACTCGACCGCCTGGAGCAGTGTCAGCGTCCGGACATCGGCAAAGAACACGGGCGCTGGCATGGCGGTTTGACACGGAGGGAACGTGCTCCCTCCGTCTTTCATGTCACGATCAGAAGCTTGTGCCGCCCGAGAACCGGAAGGCCTGCAACTGGTCACGCCCGATGCGCTGTCCGGTTCCAATACCTCCGCCGCGATTATCGATCACACCCTTGTCGTAAGTCAGGGCATAGGCATAATCGAAGCGGATGGGGCCAAGCGGGGATTGCCACAGGATGCTGGCACCGACCGATGAGCGCAGCACGTTCTTGTCACGAACACAGGACACTTCGCTGATGCCGGGGAAGCCCGCTCCATCAATTGCACCATTGCGGTTCACGTCAAAGAAGCGCCCGCTTGAACCTGTCGGGCAATTTGCGCCCGCGACGGAACGACCACCCGCGAAGTTGAACAGCGTTCCAGCATCGGCAAAAACAGCACCGCGAATACCGATTTCCTTTGGAATGAGCGGAATCGGGAATTGGAGTTCGACCGAAGTGCCGAAGTATGTCGTGCCGCCAAGCGCACCCGTCCGGGCAATGGACGGCGATGAAATATCGCGTGGACCAAAGCCTGAAGGGGCAAAACCACGGACCAGACCAGGCCCCATGAAGCTGTGATCAATGATCCTGAGCGGGTCATTGCCAAAACCAGCCGTATGCCCGCCCTGAATTTTCACGAAACCGACAACATCATCGAGAATTTCACGATAATAGCGAGCTTCACCGGTGATACGGGCAAATTTCGACGCACCACCCAGGCCCGCAACCTCAGGCCGCAACTCGGCATAAAAGCCGTTGCGCGGGTTCTTGCTATTGTCGAGCGCGTTGTAAGCGAATGTCAGGCCGACCAGCGATGTTAGACGAGATCCGCGAGCTTCCTTAATAGCGACGGATGCTTCGCCGTTAAGGAGACAATCAGGCGTAACGTTGCTATTCGGCGCGACTATATTTCCGCCCGATAACGGTGAACCACCGTTGTCAAGACCGATTGCCGTTGCACCCGGAACAGTCGAAATACAGTCATTGTAGGGCAGGCTGCTTGTATTCGGCACCTTGATCTGGGTCTGATAGAGCGAATAACGCGGGGAAACCGAGAATTCTTCGGTGATGGGCAGCGAGGCACGCAGCGTGAAGCCCGTGGTCTGGCTCGTGAAACGAGAGGTCTGCGAATTGTCTGCAAACTTCGAGTAGATGTCGAAGCCGGCCGCGATGCGCTGGCCCAGGAAGAAGGGCTCGGTGAACGAAAACTCGACGCCGCGCGAGCGCTGGCCGAGCGAGCCGCCGATGCGGACAAACTGACCACGACCGAGGAAGTTGGACTCGCTGAGCGAAATATCACCAATCGCGCCGTCAGAGGTTGAATAACCACCGGAAATCGAGAACGAACCCGTTGGCTTGTCTTCGACATCCACGTTCACCACCACACGGTCTGGCGAACTTCCAGGTTCATTTGTGATGCGGACGCGGTTGAAGAAGCCAAGATTGTTCAAACGGCGTTCGGCACGGTCGATGAAAACCTTGTTGTAGGCATCACCTTCACCCAGATCGAATTCACGGCGAATGACATGATCCATCGTGCGGGTGTTGCCACGCACATTGATGCGCTCAACATAGACCCGAGGGCCTTCATCAACGACATACGTGATTGAAACAGTGCGATTTGCGGCATCGCGCTGCCCGGACGGACGAACCTGCGAAAACGCATAACCGCGTCGCGCAACCTCGACTGTCATGGCCGCAAGCGAACGCTCAACTGCCTCGGCATTGTAGGTGTCACCCTGGTTCGTGCTCACGGTGCGGCGCAGCGTTCCTGCATCCACATCGCGCAGACGGGACGACACTTCGACATTGCCGATCTTGTACTGCGGGCCTTCATCAACCGCGATGTTCACGACATAGCCGCCGCGTTCTGCGTCGAATGAGGTCTGGTTTGATGCGACCCGGAAATCGGCATAGCCATTGCGCAGGTAAAAACGACGGACAAGCTCGAGATCAGCCAGAATGCGGTCCGGATCATAGACATCCGATGTCTTGAACCAGCTCAGGAGGTTCATCTCGGTCGATGACATCAGGCCCTTAAGACGAGAGCTGCCATATTCCGTGTTGCCGGAAAAATTGATCGACAGGATGCCGGTCTTGCTGCCTTCGACAACCGTGAAAACCACATCGGAACGGCCATTTGCCAACGGCACCAAACGCGATGAGACGGTCGCGCCATAGCCAGAGCGGCGATAAATTTCACGGATGCGCTGTGTGTCTGCCTCGATCATGCTGGTGCTGATCGGGCCACGGCTCTTTGACTGAACCTCGCCCTGAAGCAGGTCGCTCTTCACGCGGCGGTTGCCCTCGAAGGCGACATTGTTGATCGAGTCATTCTCGCGAACGGACACGACTGTCTGCGATCCACGGCGCGACACACGCACGTCAGAAAACATGCCTGTGCCCATCAACTCGCTACGGATGGCATCAGATGATGCACCTCGTGCAGCATAGCCGCGGATTGTTTCGGCATCCACGCGCCGGTTGCCCTGAACGACAACAGACTGAGCAAGTGCAGCCGTCCCCGTTAAAGTCAGCATTGCAAAGCCGAGTGCCGTCGACAATTTAAGGTTTGCCGCGAGGCGGCGGTTCGTCACCGTCGTCATCATTGGTTTTATACACCGTCCGTTAACTACGAACCGGGTATCCCCGGCTACAGACAATACGAGTCAAATTGCTTCTACAAAGTTTCCAGCGGGATGCAAACACGCAAACCATGCTGATTTATTTTTATGCGTGTCCGTGGCAAGCGCGCCACGTCCACTTTTGCAGCCTCAGCCCGATGCGCTGCGTGTCACGATCCGCAAGATGTCGTTCCAGGTGACGAACACCATGAGCATCACCATCATCGCGATTCCGACCCTGAACGCATATTCCTGTATCCGCTCGTTCATCGGTTTGCCGACGACAGCTTCATAGGCATAGAACACCAGGTGCCCACCATCGAGCATCGGCACCGGGAACAGGTTCATCAAACCAATCGAAACCGACAGAACCGCTGTCAGGGTGAGAAGCGACACAAGCCCGCCGGTCGATGCCACATGCCCGGAGACTTCCGCAATGTGGATGATGCCGGACAACTGGTCGGCTTTCTCGCGCCCGCTGATCAGCTTGCCGAGATAATCAAAGGTGCGAGTGACAATGAACCAGCTTTCGCTGACACCATAAGACAGTGCCTCCACAGGGCCATACTCGACCTGGCGACGATCCTCGGGGCGGGAGGCCGCTGTCACGCCAATCACGCCAAGGCGCTCCACGCCGAGCGGATTGCGGCGCTCGACCAGTGCGGGCGTCACATCCAGCGTGATCTTGGCGGTATTGCGGTCAATGAGAACCTTGAGCGTATTCTCGGCATTGATGCTGATGATGCGGCGCACGGCATCGAAATTCGACACGGCCGTGCCATCGACCGAGAGAATTAGATCGCCCGATTGAAGACCGGCCTTTTCCGCAGCGCTACCGATATTCACCTTGTCGACACGCGGCGCGATCTCCGAGCGGCCATAGACCATGACGACAGCGGCAAAGACCAGAATGGCGAAAATGAAATTGGCGAACGGACCCGCTGCGACGATCGCGGCGCGTCTGCCCACCGTCGCCCCCGGCAACGTGCGGCTGCGCTCTTCTGCAGAGAGGCTCGCTACGCCTGCCGCATCGGGCACGCTGGCGGCGTTGGCATCACCTGCAAACTTGACGTAGCCGCCCAGCGGCACGGCGGCAAAGCGCCAGCGCGTGCCGTGCTTGTCAGTCCAGCCGAAGAGTTCCTTGCCGAAGCCGATCGAAAAGGCTGTCACATCGACACCGCACAGGCGCCCGACCTTGTAATGCCCCCACTCGTGCACGAAAACCACTACGGTGAGCACAAACAGGAATGGCAGGACATAAAACAGCACGGTCGAGCCAAACGCCCAGAGTGTGCTCACAAAATCCATCGACAGATCCTTTGTCTTTAATTTGTCTCGTGGTGCCGTTCAGCCGGCAATAGCGTGGCGCTCGTCCACAACCACTGCTGCTGCCTGCCGTGCTATATGGTCAATTGCAAGCGCATCCTCAACCGAGGACGGCGTCGGCATTGTGTCACGCAGCACCCTGTCGAGCGTTTTTTCGATAACGATATGAATATCGCCGAACCTTAGACGGCCCTCAAGGAAGCTGGCGACGGCGATTTCATTGGCAGCGTTCAACACCGCAGTCGCGGCACCACCCTGTTTCATGGCGGCGATGGCCAGCCCCAGTGCCGGAAACCGCACCAGATCAGGTGTCTCGAACGTCAGGCTGCCAAGAGCTGCCAGATCGGGAGGCTCGACACCGCTGACAAGGCGGCGTTCACCTGCAAGACAATCGGCAATCGGCACACGCATGCTGGGCCGCGCCATGCCCGCCACCATGCTGCCATCGGTGAAGGACACAAGGCCGTGCATGATCTGCTGGGGATGGATGACGGCTGCCAGCCTGGATGGTTCAATGCCGAAGATGTGGTGAGCCTCGATCAGTTCCAGGCCCTTGTTCATCAGTCCGGCAGAATCAACCGTGATCTTTGAACCCATGGCATAGTTGGGGTGGGACAAGGCCTCGTCGACGCGCGCATTGCGGATCTGGTCGGCGCTCCAGGTGCGAAAAGGGCCTCCTGATGCGGTCAGCGTGATACGGGCAACATCCTCCAGTGACCGGCCAGCAAGCGCCTGGGCAACAGCGTTGTGCTCTGAATCCATCGGAAGGACCGCAGCATTGAGCCGCTTCGCCTCGGCCATGAAGAACACACCGGCGCAGACCAGCGTTTCCTTGTTGGCCAGCGCCATGCGGCGGCCAGGAGCCAGCGCCGCGACCGTGGGCCTCAGACCCGCAACACCGCTGATCCCTGCAACCACGATATCAACATCGCGCACCGCCGCTTCGAGGACGGCGGATTCGCCTGCGCCGTTTGCAATACCAGTGCCTATCAGAGCTTCACGCAATGCATGACCACCAGCCGGATCAGCCAGCGCAGCGTATCGTGCTCCCAATTCGCGCGCCATGCTCGCGAGCGCTGCGGCATCATGCCCGCCGACCACCGCCTCGATCTGGAATTGGCCTGGATTGGCAAGAATCACATCACGAGTGGACTTCCCGATGGATCCGGTCGCACCCAGAATCGTGACACGGCGCAGCATTCTCAGCGCCAGATTGCGGCGACGAACGCCACCAGTGTCACCACCACCACAAACGCATCGAGCCGGTCGAGCACGCCGCCGTGACCGGGAATGATCGAGCCTGAATCCTTGACATCATGGCGGCGTTTCAGAGCGGATTCGAACAGGTCTCCCAACTGGCCTGCGGCCGACGAGATCAAGGCAGCGATGATGGTGGCAGTGATGCCGATCGGCCAGGCGACACCGGCGCTGCGTGCCATCAGCGATACCACCAGTCCTGCCGCGACCGCAGCCGCAGCGCCCCCGAGAGCGCCGGACCAGGTTTTCTTGGGGCTGACAGCAGGCCAAAGCTTGGGGCCACCCAAGGCGCGGCCCGTGAAATAGGCCGCCACGTCCGTTGACCAGACCACGGCAAAACACCACGCGATCAGGGTGATGCCCAGGCCCGGTTCAGCCCGCACGATGATGGGCGCAATGGCAATGGCAGAGGCATACAACACACCCACAACCTGCTCTGTGCGATCAGCAGGTGAGATCAGCAGGCAACTTGCCAGCATGCCGCCGACCCAGACAAGCGCAAGCCATGGCCAGCCTGCCGCCACCACAATGCCGCCGATGCCGACGCATATCCCGAAGAGCAGATGGTTGCTGGCTGCGCGGGTCGGCAGCGTGATGCGCGACCATTCCCAGCCCGCGACGCTGCCCGCCGCAATCCAGAGACACGCGAACGGCCAGCCGCCCCACCACAACGTGAGCAAGGCCACGCCAACCATCAGCAAGGCCGAGATGACCCTGAGGCTCAACTCGCTGCGCGGCGCGCCTGAAGGTGTGGATGCTGACATCATGCCATTCCCGGACAGGTTTCAGACGATAGAGCATTGCGCGCAAAAGTGGGACCCGGTTTCGCGCAGGAGCAATGCTCTGAACGATGATGCTCTGCCGCATTGTGATGTTCACGGGAACCCGTTTTCATGCCCGCACTGGTAACTCAGTGGACAGCACCGCGAGGACCATGTCAGCTGACCTTCTGTGCCAGCCCGCCATATCGCCTGTCCCGCATCTGGTATTCCTTGATCGCGGCTTCGAGCGCAGCCTGGTCGAAATCAGGCCAGAGCACGGGGGTGAACACCAGCTCCGCATAGGCCGATTGCCACATCAGGAAATTCGACAGACGCACTTCACCAGATGTGCGGATGACCAGATCGGGGTCTGGCAGATCACCTGTGTCCAGATGCCTTGAAATATCACCCTGGCTGATCGGGCCTGCCTGTCCGGAAGCCTCGCGGGCTGCAAGAGTGCGGTTCACAGCTCTCGCGATCTCGTCACGCGCACCATAGTTGAAAGCAATGATCAGCGTCAGTGCGGTGTTGGATGCCGTCAGCGCCTCGGCCTGGTCGATCAGATCGAGAATGTCAGGAGGTGTCGAAGCGCGGTCGCCGATCATCCTGACGCGCACGTTGGAGGCATGCAGGTCAGCAAGATCGTTGCGGACGAACCGCTTGAACAGCGCAATCAGAAAGCTGACCTCGATGGCAGGCCTGCGCCAGTTTTCAGTCGAGAAGCTGAAAATCGTGAGGTGAGAGATGCCAAGATCACTGGCGGCACGAACTGTGCGCCTGAGCGCCTCGACGCCTTTGCGATGGCCTTCGGTGCGCGGCAAACCACGCGTCTGCGCCCAGCGGCCGTTTCCATCCATGATGATGGCCACGTGCTTTGGTCCCGGAGCGGTTCCGGATGCCTGGAGCGCTGGCTGTCTCATGGGTTCAGGAGATGGGCTCATGGTCCGAAAAGCTGGGTCTTTGTGGAAGAAACGGCAAGATGGATGCCAGACCGCAGAAAACCGGCCAACTTTTGCAGTTTGGACCGATTCGCCAATGGCACAACTGAATTACGCGCTGGAACCTAAACCTGCATGATTTCCTTTTCCTTGGTGGCAAGCGCGGTATCGACCTCACCGACATGCTGGTCGGTTGCCTTCTGGACCTGGTCTGACTGGCGGCTGGCATCATCCTCCGACAGGTTGCCATCCTTTTCCAGCTTTTTCAGGATTTCAAGACCATCGCGGCGAACATGCCGAACGGCAATGCGGGCCTCTTCGGCATATTTGTGGGCGACCTTGACCAGTTCCTTGCGGCGCTGCTCGTTCAGTTCGGGAATCCGGATGCGGATGGTCTGACCTTCCATCTGCGGGTTGAGGCCGAGATCGGAATCGCGGATGGCCTTGTCGACTGCGGCTGCCATGCCGCGGTCCCAGACCTGCACACTCAGCAGCCGCGCTTCTGGAACGCTGACTGTGGCCACCTGCGACAAGGGCATCTTGGAGCCATAGGCATCGACCATGATCGGGTCGAGCACACTTGGCGAGGCCCGGCCCGTGCGCAGAGAATTGAGATCGTGCTTGAGAGCGGCAATCGCACCCTGCATGCGGCGCTTCACGTCAGTGAGATCAAAAGTCTGAGCCATGGCTTGAGCCTTCTCATTGTTTGGTTATGGCGATCTTGACCATGCTGATCGTTGTTTGCCCGGTCAAGTGCCCACGTTTGTCATCGTTGGAGCATTGCCACTGCACAAAAGCGGTACCCAAATTTGTGCCCAATGCTCTAGGGAACGACATAGGTTGCCCTGCCCTCGCCGCGCAGCACAGCCGAGATGGCCCCTGGCTGCGCGATCGAAAACACGCCAATTGTCAGTTCAGCATCGCGCGCAAGGGCGAAGGCCGCCGTATCCATCACGCCGAGCTCGCGCGAGATCGCCTCAGCATGGGTGAGCCTGTCGTAGCGGGTCGCGGTGGGGTCTTTCTTCGGGTCTGCCGAGTAGACACCGTCCACCTGCGTGGCCTTGAACACGGCCTCGCATTTCAGTTCGGCAGCGCGCAGCACGGCAGCCGTATCGGTTGTGAAGAACGGATTGCCGGTGCCGCCAGCCAGTATGACAACATGCCCTCGCTCCATGTGGTGCAGGGCGGGCTGGCGCGCATAGGTTTCGCAGATCGTCGGCATCGACACGGCCGACATTGTGCGTGCTGTGACGCCCGAGGCGTTGACGGCATTTTCAAGCGCGATCGAGTTCATTGCCGTTGCCAGCATGCCCATGGAATCAGCCGTGGCACGGTCAATCCAGCCGGCAGCACTGACGCGCGCACCCCTGATAATGTTGCCCCCGCCGATCACGACCGCGATTTCGATGCCGGCCTTCGACGCGTCAGCGATATCGGCAGCCAGCGTGTTCAGGACTTGCGGATAAAGCCAGTACCCGTCAGGAGCCGCCAGTGCCTCGCCCGAAAGCTTGATGAGCACACGCTTGAATTTTGCCATGTGGATCTCCTGCTGGTCGGCATGCTGGCGGTCAAGAAAAAGCGGCGCTTTTGGCGCCGCTTGGGTGTTCGGGGCGATCAGGCGTTGCCGCTTGCTGCCGCCGCGACTTCCGCCGCGAAGTCGGTCTCTTCCTTCTCGATTCCCTCGCCCACTGCAAACCTGGCGAAAGCCGTGAGCTTGATCGGGCCGCCGACCTTGCCTTCGGCGTCCTTCAGGGCCTGGGCCACGGACTTGGAGCTGTCGTGTATATAGACCTGCTCAAGCAGGCAATATTCCTTGGCATATGACTTGAGGCCAGACTCGATGATCTTTTCGAGCACGTGTGGTGGCTTGCCGGCGTTCTTGTCGGCCAGGATTGCCTTTTCGCGGGCCAGAACGTCGGGATCAACGGCAGCAAGTTCAAGAGCCACCGGGTTCGTGGCAGCGACATGCATGGCAAGTTGGCGTCCGAGCGCGGCCAGCTCATCTGCCTTGCCGGATGATTCAAGCGCAACCATAACGCCGATACGGCCAAGGCCTTCACCGGCGGCGTTGTGCATGTAGGTGGCAACAAGACCTTGTGGAACGGTCAGCTTGCGGGCGCGGCGCAGCGCCATGTTCTCGCCGATGGTGGCGATGGCGTTTGCAATCGCATCCTGCACGGTGCCGCCGCCCGGATAAGCAGCCGCCTTGATGTCTTCGACGTCGTCGCCGATGACGAGCGCAACACCGGCGATGTTGCGCGCCATGGCCTGAAACTGATCGTTCTTGGCCAGAAAGTCGGTTTCGGAGTTGACCTCGACTACGACGCCGGACGTGCCGGTCGTGGCAACGGCCACAAGACCTTCGGCTGCCGTGCGGCCAGCCTTCTTGGCGGCCTTGGAGAGACCCTTCTTGCGCAGCCAGTCAACAGCGGCTTCCATGTCGCCGCCGGTTTCCACCAGCGCATTCTTGCAATCCATCATGCCTGCGTCGGTCTTGTCGCGCAGTTCTTTCACCAGAGCGGCCGAAATCACGGACATCTCATTCACCTT
>JANMIB010000486.1:0-5755 GCA_031375605.1 Allobosea sp.
TGCCATCGTCGGGGAGGCGTTGCGCTTCGAGCGCGGTCTGTCCTCCGCCGAGCAGACGCGTCGTGCAGAGGCGGCTCTCGATGAAGTCGGCCTCGGAGGTCTGGCCCGCCGCTTTCCGCATGAATTGTCCGGCGGCCAGCGCCAGCGGGTCGCCATAGCGCGCGCGCTGGTGCGCCGCCCGGCCTTCGTCGTCGCCGACGAGCCTGTCTCGGCGCTGGACATGACCATCCAGAAACAGGTGCTGGAACTGATCAAGGAATTGCAGCGCGCCCATGGCTTCGCCTGCCTGTTCATCAGCCATGATCTTGCGGCGGTGGAAGAGATCGCGGATCGCGTCGTCGTCATGCAGGCGGGCGAGATCGTCGAGGATGGCAGCCGGGACAGCGTGTTCGACAACCCTGCGCATGGCTACACGCGCGCCTTGCTGGCCGCCGCGCCGCGCATCGACGCGGCTTAGAGCATTGCGCACAAAAGTGGATACCGGTTTTGTGAGTACGCAATGCTCTTACTTATTATGATTGATCATCTTTCCGCTTACCGGAAGCGCGCCAGCAGACGCATGAACACGGCAACACCGATCCCGAAGGCAAGGCCGATGAGTGCGCCACGCCACATCATTTGCGGGTTGAAACCCCACAGCATGTTGCCGCCCTTGATGAGCGGCACGAGGATGCCGTTTCCCAGCAACCATGGCCCCAGAAGACCATAAATCGCGCCGCGCGCAATATCCGGGCTGACCGGAATACGCGATCCGATGGCCGCATAGCCAATGCCCCACAAACCGCCCCAGAACATGCTGTTGATGATGGCAGGCACGCCGTAAGGAGCAATCGGCCTTAGCGACCATGGAAAATTGGGTATCTGACCGATCAGGTGCAGGAAGAGGATCATGGATTGGTGAAACACAAGCACGGCGAGCGCGCCTGCGACGAAACCCAAACCCAGATTTTTCACGGTCATTGTCTTGTGACTCCACAATTCAGATATCCAATTGTGGCCTTTCCGGGGCTGGCGCGCAACAAGCCAGTCCACATTTACAGGCGCATCGCTTCCAGATCGAGATTTTCCGAACGCTACGGGCAAGGCAGCGCATCTTTATCAACAGTCGTGCGCCTTGATTTTAAGCACACTGCCTATGATTTGATCATCTCAAGCAAAGGCTTTATGCAACTGCATCAGCGCTTGGTGTGGCTTGCCGTGCGACCGATGGTATGACAATCGTGCTTGCCGAGCGCCTTTTTGGCAGGAGCGGATCAAGATGAAGAAAATCGAAGCGATCATCAAACCCTTCAAACTGGATGAAGTGAAGGAAGCACTGCAGGAAATCGGCCTGCAAGGCATTACGGTGATCGAGGCGAAGGGCTTTGGCCGCCAGAAGGGACATACCGAACTGTATCGCGGGGCGGAATATGTCGTGGACTTCCTGCCAAAGGTCAAAATCGAAATCGTCCTCAATGATGATCTGCTCGACAAGGCCATCAACGCCATCAAGACCGCTGCCCAGACGGGCCGGATCGGGGATGGCAAGATTTTTGTATCTACGGTTGAGGAAGCGATCCGCATCCGCACCGGCGAGACGGGAGCGGACGCAATCTGAGCCATCCCGCAAGGGCTGACTTGAACACAGACGAGACCGAGCCCCCCACCCGAAGCCCATATGGGCGTCACCCAGAAACTGAGAAGTTGAGGAAACACGAGATGAAGACCGCCAAGGACGTCCTCAAGGCGATCAAGGACAACGACGTCAAGTATGTTGACTTCCGTTTCACTGATCCGCGCGGCAAGTGGCAGCATGTCACATTCGATGTGTCGATGATCGACGAAGAGATCTTCGCCGAAGGCACCATGTTCGATGGCTCGTCCATTGCTGGCTGGAAGGCCATCAACGAGTCCGACATGATCCTCATGCCCGATCCGACCACGGCCACGATGGACCCGTTCTTCTCGGCCTCGACCATGTCGATCGTCTGCGACATTCTGGAGCCATCCACCGGCGAGCCCTACAGCCGTGACCCGCGCGGCATTGCCAAGAAGGCAGAGGCCTATCTGAAGTCGACAGGCATCGGCGACACGATCTACATCGGACCCGAAGCCGAGTTCTTCATCTTCGATGACGTGAAATTTGCGGCTGACCCGTACAACACCGGCTTCAAGCTCGACAATGTCGAACTGCCAACCAACGGCATGACCGACTATGAAGGCGGCAACCTCGGCCACCGCATCCAGACCAAGGGCGGTTATTTCCCCGTCCCGCCACTGGATTCCGCACAGGACATGCGCGGCGAAATGTTGGCTGCCATGGCCGCCATGGGTGTCACGGTCGAAAAGCATCACCATGAGGTCGCTTCCGCCCAGCACGAGCTTGGCATGAAGTACGACACGCTGGTTAAGATGGGCGACCAGATGCAGATCTACAAATATGCCATCCACAACGTCGCACAGTCCTACGGCAAGTCGGCGACCTTCATGCCGAAGCCTGTTTTTGGCGACAATGGCTCGGGCATGCACGTTCACCAGTCGATCTGGAAGAACGGCAAGCCGATCATGGCCGGCAACAAGTATGCCGATCTCAGCCAGGAGTGCCTGTGGTACATCGGGGGCATCATCAAGCATGCCAAGGCGCTGAACGCCTTCACCAACCCGTCGACCAACAGCTACAAGCGCCTTGTCCCCGGTTATGAAGCCCCTGTGCTGCTGGCCTATTCGGCCCGCAACCGCTCGGCCTCCTGCCGTATTCCATGGACGCAGTCGCCAAAGGCCAAGCGCGTCGAAGTTCGCTTCCCCGATCCGATGGCGAACCCGTATCTCGCCTTCGCAGCCATGCTGATGGCCGGCCTTGACGGCATCCAGAACAAGATCGACCCAGGCCCAGCCATGGACAAGGATCTGTATGACCTGCCTCCCAAGGAGCTGAAGAAGATCCCGACCGTGTGCGGCTCGCTTGATGAAGCACTGGCTTGCCTCGACAAGGATCGCGGCTTCCTCAAGACCGGCGGCGTGTTCAACGATGACTTCATCGACTCGTTCATCGAGCTGAAGAAGGCTGAAGCGGACAGGTTCCGCATGACGCCTCACCCGCTTGAGTTCGTGATGTATTACTCGTTGTGACGTTTCGCACAGGACGCATATGCGCCCTGTGCCATATCACAACACGTGTTTCCTCCCGACCGTCGACATACGGTCTACCTTCCAGCTCAGGCAGAAATGCCTGAGCTTTTTTTATTGCTTATGCCTCAGGCAGCCGCTCCGAGTTTGTCCAATTGGCCATAGGCCTGCAGCAGCCGCGAGACGTGCCGCACGGAGGTGAACGGCGCCTGCCAATAGCTCGAATATCCGGCAACGCCCCATCGCACGGCGGCAGAACCCATCGCCTCACTGAGCGCCGCAGCCAAAAGCTCTGCATGGCCCTGGCCCACATGCCGGCCTGTCACGCCATCATTCACCCAGTCAGCTGCGCCCATCCGGTCGCTCACAATGGCAGGCACACCCATGGCCATGGCCTCCATGACTGTCATGGGGCCGGTCTCGAACCAAAGGGACGGCGCAACAATGACGCGAGCCAAGGCGAATTCGGCATAGACCTCATCAGGCGAAACCCAGCCGCGCATGTCAGCTTGTGGATTGGCGAGGCAGATTTGTTCTGCCATCGGCCCTTCGCCGACAAATCTGACAGGAACATCAGCGAGCCTCGCTGCTTTCGCCAGCAGCACAACGCCCTTCTCCTCTGTCAGACGCCCCAGGAACAGCGCATGCCGGTTCTGGCTGACATCGGCAGGCGCACGCCTTTCCGCTTCCATCATGTTCTCGACGGTGACATGGCGCGCATGTTTCGGCAGGAACGGCTCGGCGAAGCGCCGCGCGAAATCGGAGACGTGAACGAAGGTCAGGTCACGGCAAGCGGCCAGCGCCCGGTCAGAACACCACTGCCGCGCCACGCGCACCAGTTTGTGAGCGTAAGAGGCGCGGTCGCAATTGCTGCTGATGCACGCCGCCCCCATCGGGGCCTTGTCGCAGGGCTGGCCAGCTTGGAAATCGAAATAACCGCCCACGGGACAGAACGAAAAATAATCGTGCATGGTGATGACCACAGGCAGTCCGCACTCCCCGGCGGCCGCAATGGCGGAGGGGGAAAATGCCTTTGTCCACTGGTGCAGATGCACGAGCGTGGCGCGGGGCTGGCGTGAGAGAAGTGCGGAAAGCCAGGCATGGGCTGAACTGTTCCAGATGCCCTGCCGTGCAGCGCCAAGCTTGCTGCCCACCTTCCAGACCTCTTGGGCGGCAAACATCTCGATGCTGATCAAGGGATGCTGGAGCCGGCCAGAGACCGGACCGATGGCGCAGGCGAAGACGACCGTGTTGCCCGCCTCGGCAAGCCCGCGCGCGCTTTCGATGGCCACCTTGGCCGCTCCGCCATTGACGGAGCCGAAATCGCTGACAATCACGACACGCATGGCACCATCTCGAACCGGATCAGAAGCGGCCAAGGATAGGATATGAATGTTGATTTAGGCTTACGTTCAGCCCAGACCAAGGCTGACGAGGCCTGCGAATGCGGCAAAGCCTGCAGCCCACCACAACCAGTTTGACAGATACGAGCTTGCAGGGTCTGACGGGGCAAGATCATCAAAAGCAAACGCCTGCCCGGCCATTTCCGCCTCGCGCGACAGGCGAAGGGCATCAAACTCGGTCGTTCGCGTGGCCATGATGCCAACCTTTCATCATTCACATCACTACAATGACCGAGTGCCGTTAAAAAACGGCGAAGGCATGGAAAGTTTCGGTCAAAGCTGGGATGCTGATGTTTGTTGGTATGCTCTGCAGATGGTGCCGCATCTGCAGCAAAAGGTTTCATGATGGCGGAATGTCGCGCCAGATTGTCATCTGCTTGTCATGCCCTGTGAATTTAACCCATCGCAGCGGCGATGATCTGTTCGCCATTGGAGGGAGCCATCCATGTCTGACCATCTCAGCAAATCGCAGGCGGCGGAAGAGGCCGAAAACGCCGGCAGCAACACCTCGGTCAATCCGACCATGGGCGAAATGATTGCGCAGCGCTTCAACCGGCGAGATCTTCTCAAGGGCGTTCTGGCCGTGACGGCCATGTCGGCAACCGTGTCACCACTGGCCCTCGCCACCTCGCAAAATGCAGCAGCCCAGAGCACGAACACCACGCCGAGCTTCAACTTCAAGGAAATTGCCGCTGGTTCCGACGAGAACATCTATGTGGCCGAAGGCTATGATGCCAACGTGTTGATCCGCTGGGGCGACAAGGTGATGGCCGATGCACCGGCCTTCGACCCGCAGACGCAATCCGCTGCAGCCCAGGCGCGCCAGTTCGGCTACAACAACGACTACCTCGGCTACATTCCGATTGATGGCTCGCGCCGCGGCATCCTTGTGGTCAACCATGAATACACCAACGAAGAACTGATGTTCCCATCGCTGCCCGGTCGGCAGGACCTGCGCAATGTTCGCTTCAAGGACATGACCAGGGATCTTGCCGACACCGAAATGATGGCGCATGGCGGCTCGGTGCTGGAGATCGCACGTGGCACGAATGGCAAATGGGCCGTGGTGAAGAATTCACCCTTCGCCCGCCGCATCACCGCCGAAACAGAGATGGAAATCGCAGGCCCTGTGGCGGGGCATGAGCGCGTGAAAACCAGCTATGACCCGGCTGGCCGGAAAGTGCGCGGCATGCTCAACAACTGCGCCGGAGCCACGACCCCGTGGGGCACGTGGCTGACCTGCGAAG
>JANMIB010000499.1:0-4030 GCA_031375605.1 Allobosea sp.
CACCGTCGGATGAATATGCATACCGCGGGTGATTTGTGTGTAGGGTTTATCGGCGTACATCACTTCCAATAGCGACTGCACAACCTCGTCCGCCGATAACCCAAGCAGAGAGGCACCGAGGATGCGCTTGGTTTCGGCGTCGACCACAATCTTCATGAATCCTTGGCTCTCGCCCTTCTCCACGGCGCGCCCAACGCGGGTCATGGCACGCTTCGAGTGAAGCAGCCGCCGACCGCTCTTCGCCGCCTCGGCTTCGGTCATTCCAACCCTGCCAAGGGGTGGATCGATGTAGAGGGCATAGCCGGTCAATCGCTGGCTGACGCGACGGTCCTCGCCATCCAGTAAATTGGCGGCGACGATTTCAAAGTCGTTGTAGGCGGTGTGAGTGAAGGCCCCCCGACCGTTGCAGTCACCGAGCGCATAGACATTTGGAAGGTTGGTCTGCAAGCGGTCGTCGACGGTGATGTAGCCGCGGGCATCGGTCACGATCCCAGCCGCTTCAAGGCCAAGGTCATCGGTGTTCGGACGGCGACCGACGGCCATCAGGACATGGCTGCCGATCACGGGCGCACTATTGCTCTCGCAGTTGACCGAAACGGCGATGTCATCGCCATGGGGCGTCAAGCCAATGCAATCCGCGCCGGTCCGAATGGCGACGCCCTCACGCTCGAGGATTGCGCGAACCTCTTCGGAGATATCCGGATCTTCGCGCGCAATCAGGCGATCCATGCGTTCGATGATCGTGACTTCGGCGCCGAAACGCCGGTACATCTGCGCGAATTCAAGGCCGATATAGCTCCCACCAATGATGATCAGGTGGCGCGGGAGGGTGTCGAGCGCCACCATGTCAGTGTTGGTCAGCACCGGCACATCGCGCGCCCCTGGCATATCGGGCACGAGGGCTCGGCATCCGACATTGATGAAGATGCGGGGGGCCGTCAGTTCCTGTCCATCCACCATCACGGTGTGTGCGCTTGTGAAGCGGGCATGGCCGCGGATCAGCTCGACATTGGCCATGCCTGCAAGCCAGTTCTCGTTGCCCATCCGTGAATCGAGGATCACCTTTCTGGCGCGTGCCTCGACGGCGGGCATGTCGATTTCGACCGGCCCCTTTACGGAAAACCCATAGTCGCTGCCGCGGCGTGCGGTATGTGCGGCATAGGCGCTCGCAACCAGTGTCTTGGTCGGCATGCAGCCGGTGTTGACGCAGGTGCCCCCGACAAGGTGGCGCTCGATGATCGCCACCTTCATGCCAGCATCGTTCAGCCTGCCAGCGAGCGACGGGCCCGCCTGACCGGCACCAATGATCATCGCGCCGAATTCACGTATGTTCATGGAAACTACTCCGAAGTGTTGGCGTGCGTGGGGTGGGGCGTGGTGGCCCTGAGGCTCATGACAATGTCCTCCTGCGTCGGAATGAGGCGTTGAGTACTGCCTGATCCACTTTGGTGATATCCGACACTGCGAAATAGAAGGCGCCGAACGCAACATAGGGGGCAACGCTTACGATGCCGACCGGGTTCGGGCCGCAGGCCATTACGATCATGGCGACGCCCGGAACGGCGGACTGGGGCGAAGCGCCTCTATTCCGCGCCGTTGCGCCGCGCTTCACCAGGTCGCCTGTGTCATCGCAGTAGAGCATGTCCGACAGGTTCTCTGCCATCAAACAGGCGATGGCGCGGCCTAACATCGTAGGGTTCGTCGGAGGTTTTCGCATCTGACAAGGCACGGCCCTCATCAGCATTCGACGTAGTCGGTGCTTATTTGGCTTTCGCCATCGCTCCCTTTGCCGCTGCCTCGATCACATTGGCGACTGCTTTCGGTTGGGTCAGGAAGACGACATGACTTCCCTTCACCTCCGTTGTCGTCGCGCCAATGCGCCGGGCTGTGCTGCGCAGCAGTGCGGGTGCAATGGCACCGTCCTCTGTCGCCACGATGTACCAGCTCGGCTTTGTCTTCCAGGCGGCGACAGTGACCTTGGCCTTCAACGCTGCCATGGCGACCGGCACTTGCGCGTCGCGCAGGAAGGCTGCGTCCCTGTCGGTCGCATCCGCTGCGAAGGCCGCGCGGAACTTGCCCATGTTCAGGTAGGCAAAGCCATCAGGCTGCTCCTCGGGGACAAAGTTCGGAGGAGGCGCGACCTCGGCGTACTGATCGAGCGTCGACTTCCCGACCTCCGGCGCGAAAGCTGCAACATAGACCAAGCCTGCGACCTTGGGGCTCATACCGGCTTCAGTGATGACGCTGCCACCATACGAGTGGCCAACGAGGATCGCAGGACCATCCTGCCGGTTGATCACACGATTTGTTGCCGCAACGTCGTCCGCGAACGATGTCAGCGGGTTCTGCACGATACTGACGGAGAAGCCGCGAGCGGTCAGCTCGTCATAGACGCCGCGCCAGCCCGAACCGTCAGCGAAAGCGCCGTGGACGAGGATGACGTTTTTCACAGTCTGTGCTGCGGCCGGGGTGGCAAGCACTCCCGATATCGCCGCGGCTGCGGCGATGGTCTTGAGGGTTGTCGTCATGGGTGTTTCTCCTTTGTGTCGAGGATGGATGACAACGTCAGCCACGTACCTGATGCTTGAAAAAATAATGAAATACGAAGTGCGCGGGTGAGACGACTGCGACGAGTTCCCAATTCTCCGCCCCCAACTTGCTGAGTTCGCCGGAATCGAGGGTTTCCGTAATGACCAGGTAATCCCATTGCATCGTTTATTTTCCAGCTTGTCGCAGGTGCTTGGCGCATCGCGCGATTAGTGTTTCGCCCAAGGATTGTAACTACCGAAGTTCCAGATATGGCCTTCCGGATCACGGCAAGAATACCCGCGTCCACCATAGTCCTCATCCTTGATCGCGATCACAATCTCCGCGCGAGCTTCAATGGCCTTCGCATGGTGCGCATCAACGTTCGGCACGACAATATAGACGCTTTGCGAGCCGATGCCGCCGCTCTCAGAAGGTGATTTCACCAGCTTGCTGAAATCGTTGTTGTTTGCCGAGCCCAGCATGATCATCCCGTTGCCGAAGGTCAGTTGGGCATGTGCGATGGCACCGCTCTTGTCCGGCACGACGAGGTTTTTCTCGAAACCGAACGCCTTGCACAGCCATTCGATCGCGGCCTGTCCGTCGCTATACCGAAGGGTGGGAATGACGGCGGACTGTGCTTGGGACGCGTTCATGTTTGACTTCCGTGACTGGACTGAAATCCATATCGACGTTCTGTCGTCGAGTGGCCAAAGTCGAAGCGGAACGCGCCGTCAGATGCATTCCACGGCGCCGGGTTAACCGGTGAGTTGCATCTCACTTGCGCCCTTGCGCAGTTCCTCAGGGCTGACGTCGCGGATGTGTGTCGCAACCGACCATTGATGTCCGAACGGGTCTGCAAGCATGGCATATCGGTCGCCCCAAAACATGTCAGCCGCAGGCATGACGACTGTGGCCCCTGCGGTGACTGCCTTTGCGACCACCGCGTCCATGTCCTCGACCTGCAAATGGATCGTGACGGGCGAGCCTTTCAGCGTCTTGGGGCTGAATGCTTCCATGTCAGGATAGGCATCCATGACCATCAAGGCAGAATTGCCGATCCGGATCATCGCGTTCATGATTTTACCGTTCTGATCGGCGAGCCGATTGATTTCGACGGCATCAAAGGCTTGCACGTAAAATGCGATGGCTTCGCTGGCGCCGTCGCAGGTCAGGTAGGGCGTCACGGTATGCATTCCGTCGGGGACGGCTTTGACTGTTGTACCGGTCATCACATGCTCCGTTGATTGAAGAAAAGGCAAATAGGATCGGGTTTCTCGATCAGCACATCATTCGTGCGCGAAAGTGGTTGTCACCAATTGCCCGCTTTCATCTTCGCCTGGCGAGCCCGTTCCGCTTCACTCGGCTCGGCCATCGCAAACGACCCGGTCTGGACGGGTCCGGTCGGTTCGTAGCTCGCGATCATCCAACCACCCGGCGTCAACTGTTGTTCTGTCAGTTTGAACGTGCCAGGCGGTGTTTTATCGCCAAACAGCCGTTTGCC
>JANMIB010000125.1:0-6777 GCA_031375605.1 Allobosea sp.
TGGTCGTCAGCGCCAATCGCCTTGAGTTGTTGCAGATCGCCGACGCGGTCGCCCGCGAGAAATCCATCGACCGGCAGATTGTCGTTGGTGCCATGGAGGACGCCATTGCCAAGGCGGCCCGCTCGAGGTACGGCGCTGAAACAGATGTTCACGCCGAAATCCACCCCAAGACGGGCGAATTGCGCCTCTCCCGCCATCTTCAGGTGGTCGAATTGGTCGAGAACGACGCTATTCAGATCAGTCTGACCGAGGCCCGCCGCAAGAACCCTGCTGCCGAGGCCGGTGATGTGATCTCCGATCCGCTGCCTCCTTTCGATTTTGGCCGCATCGCCGCACAATCTGCCAAGCAGGTCATCGTGCAGAAGGTGCGCGAAGCCGAGCGCGACCACCAGTATGACGAATACAAGGACCGCATCGGCGACATCATCAACGGCACGGTCAAGCGTGTCGAGTATGGCAATGTCTTTGTGGATCTGGGCCGCGGAGAAGGCATCGTCCGCCGCGATGAATTGATCCCGCGCGAGGCTTTCAAGGTCGGGGACCGCATCCGCGCCTATGTCTATGACGTTCGCCGCGAGCAGCGGGGGCCGCAGATTTTCCTCTCGCGGACCCATCCGCAGTTCATGGCCAAGCTGTTTGGCCAGGAAGTGCCTGAAATCTACGACGGCATTGTCGAGATCAAGGCTGTTGCCCGTGATCCCGGCTCCCGCGCCAAGATCGCCGTGATCAGCCGTGACACCTCCATCGACCCGGTCGGTGCCTGCGTCGGCATGCGCGGCAGCCGCGTGCAGGCCGTGGTGGGCGAATTGCAGGGCGAGAAGGTCGATATTATTCCATGGTCGCAGGACATCGCGACCTTCATCGTCAATGCGCTGCAGCCTGCGGAAGTCGCCAAGGTCGTACTCGATGAGGAAGCTGACAAGATCGAGGTTGTGGTGCCCGACGAACAGCTCTCGCTGGCCATTGGCCGCCGGGGTCAGAACGTTCGCCTGGCCTCTCAGCTGACCGGTTGGAACATCGACATTCTGACCGAGGCTGAAGAATCGGAACGTCGCCAGAAAGAGTTCCTGGTACGCACAGAACTGTTCATGTCCGCCATGAACGTTGATGAAGTCGTCGGCCAGTTGCTCGCTTCGGAAGGCTTCCGCACCGTGGAAGAGGTCGCTTATGTCGACCTTGGCGAACTTGCCGGCATCCAGGGCTTTGACGAGGACACGGCGACTGAAATCCAGAACCGTGCGCAAAGCTTCCTGGCTGAACGCGAAACCGAATTCGATGACAAGCGCAAGGCGCTCGGTGTCGGCGACGAATTGCGCGAGATCAGCGGCATCACCACCGCGATGATGGTGGCCTTGGGCGAGAACGAGGTAAAGAACATCGAAGATCTGGCAGGTTGCGCCACCGATGATCTTGTCGGGTACACCGAACGCAAGCAGGGCGAGAACACACGCTATCCCGGTTTTCTCGACAGTTTCGACATCTCGCGGGATGATGCAGAGGCCATGATCATGCAGGCCCGCGTCAAGGCTGGCTGGATCGAGGCTCCGGTCGCTGAGGCGGATGACGAACAGGCTGAGGTGGCCTGAAGCGCATCTGGCAGGTCTGGCATCGGCAAGGATCACGCGCGATGGCTGGAGCTGAAGATGACAGGACCGACAGCGAACGGCGCTGTGTGGCCACCCGGCTGACGTTGCCTGCTGGCGACATGATCCGCTTCGTGGTGGGTCCGGAAGGGCGGCTGACACCTGACATCAGGCGCAAGTTGCCCGGACGCGGTGTGTGGACGGCCCTTTCGCGGGCCGCAGTCGAGCAGGCTGTCAGGACGAAGGCCTTCGGCCGCTCGCTGAAAACACAGGTAAGCGTGCCTGATGCCCTTGCTGACGAGATCGATCGGCTTCTGGTGCGAGATGCCCTCCAGTCTCTCGCATTCGCCAACAAGGCTGGTCTTGTCGTGACAGGCTTTGGCAAGGTCGAAGCCGCGCTGGGTGGCCATTCACGCCCTGCGGTCTGGATCGAGGCCACCGATGGAGCCGACGACGGCAGGCGAAAGCTCACCCAGATCGTCAATCGGCGGCATGGTGCCGCAGCCGGACGCATACCCCTCGCTGAATGTTTCTCGAGCAGTGATTTGGCATTGGCGTTGGGGCGGGACCTTGTGATACATGCAGCGATCAAAGATGGCGCGGCGGCAGGGGCTTTTCTCGATCGCTGGCGTCGACTCGTGCATTTCCGGACAAGACCGCTCCCCCAGGCAGACCTGACCGCAAGCGCAAGCGAGCCCAAAGATGTAACAGCAGGACCAACATCGGAATGACCGATCAAAAGAACCCCGGCGACAAGACACTCACCGTCGCGCCACCAAAGACACTGACTTTGAAGCGTCCGGTCGAGCAGAGCACCGTGAAGCAAAGCTTCTCCCACGGCCGCTCGAAATCGGTTGTTGTCGAGGTCAAGCGGCGCATTTCGGGTCCGGGTGAAGTTCCGTATCATGCCCCGGTTCCGGTCAGGCCCGTAGTCCCGCCACCTGTGGCGCCCGTCCAGGCTCCGGTTGCAGCGGCGCCTGCTCCAAAGCCTGCGGTCAGCATGGTCCTGCGGACCTTGTCCGCCGATGAGCAGGATGCACGCACCCGCGCTCTCGCAGACTCGCGTGGCCGCGAGGATGACGGACGCCGGCAGGCAGCCGAAGAAGCTCTCGTCCGGTCGCAGCGCGAGGAACGCGAACGCGCCGAACGCGAATCCGCTGCCGCCCGGCAGCGTGAGGAAGAAGACAGAAAGCGTGCCGAAGATGATTTCCGCCGCCGTGGCCGCGAAGAAGCAGCGCGCAGGCTTGGCGACGAGCCGTCACCTCCCCGCCCTCCCGTTTCTGACATCCGGGCTGCGGACACCCGTGCCCCACGCAATGATGGTCGTCAGTTCCGCATGGATGGCCGTCCGCCGCGGATCGACATGCCGCGTAGCCCGCGTGAAGACACACCGGCCCGTCCAGAGGGCGAGCGTCCTGCGATGCGCAGCGATGCACCGCGTCCGGACAGCGGCTTTCGTGGGCCTCGCCCCGAGGGCGGTGCTCCCCGTCCAGAGGGAGGCTTCCGCCCCCGCACGGATGGTCCCCGTCCGGAAGGTGGCTATCGCGGCACACGCCCCGAGGGTGGTGCTCCGCGTCCCGATGGATTTCGCCCCGAGGGTGGCTATCGTGGCCCACGTCCAGAAGGTAGCGCTCCGCGCCCCGAAGGCGCTTATCGTCCTCGCACCGATAGTGACGGCCCTCGCGGCCCTCGTCCGGCAGGTGGTTTTGGTGCCGGTACAGGCGCGCGCATGCTCCGTCCCGGAGAGCCGCCACCGGTTGATCTGAGCGCGCCGCGCCGCGCAGCGCCCGGCGCGGGTCGTCCGCGCAGCAATGAGGACGATCGTGCTGGCGTTCGTCGTGGCCGTGGCGGCGCGCCGTCGCCCGGCACGACCGAGGTGCGCGTCCCTATTGTTGGCGACTAGAGACGTGGCCGCCTGACGCTGACCAACGCGCTGGATGCAGATGCTGAACGCATGCGTTCGGTGGCAGCTTTCCGCCGCCGCGTGCAGCGCATGAGCGGCAACCGTCGTGGCAGCGAACCTAAGGAGAAGCTGTCCCGCGAGGTTGTGGTTCCGGAAACCATCACGATCCAGGAACTTGCGAACCGCATGTCTGAACGTGCGGTTGACGTGATCCGCCTGCTGATGAAGCAGGGCCAAATGCTGAAGATCACCGATGTGATCGACGCGGACTCGGCCCAGCTGATCGCGGAGGACATGGGCCATACCGTCAAGCGTGTCGCGGAAGCGGATGTCGAGGACGGTCTGTTCAACCTTCCCGATGTCGATGGCGCTCTCAGCCCCCGTCCGGCAGTCGTGACGATCATGGGCCATGTCGACCATGGCAAAACCTCGTTGCTTGATGCGATTCGCCAGACCAACGTGGTTTCGGGCGAAGCTGGTGGCATAACCCAGCATATCGGGGCCTATCAGGTCTCGACACCATCAGGTGCCAAGGTCTCGTTCATCGACACGCCAGGCCACGCTGCCTTTACAGCGATGCGTGCGCGCGGTGCGAAGGTCACGGACATCGTGGTTCTGGTGGTGGCAGCGAACGACTCGGTCATGCCCCAGACGATTGAAGCCATCAATCATGCCAAGGCTGCCAAGGTTCCGCTGATCGTGGCGATCAACAAGATCGATCTGCCCGATGCGCGGCCTGAGCGTGTCAAGACCGACCTTCTCCAGCATGAAGTGCAGGTTGAGAGCCTTGGTGGTGATGTGCTTGAGATCGAACTGTCGGCCAAGACGAGGTTCAATCTCGACAAGCTGCTTGAAGCCATCGCGCTGCAGGCGGAACTGCTCAATCTGACTGCCAACCCCGAGCGCCCTGCTGAAGGCACGGTCATCGAGGCCAAGCTTGACCGCGGTCGTGGCCCGGTGGCAACCGTTCTGGTCCAGCGCGGCACCCTGCGCACCGGAGACATCATCGTTGCTGGCTCCGAATGGGGCCGGGTGCGCGCGCTGGGGGGGGATACTGGCGCGATGAACAAGCTGGCACCGCCGTCCATGCCTGTCGAAGTGCTGGGTTTCAATGGCACGCCTGAGGCCGGGGACCGCGTGGCGGTCGTCGAGTCCGAAGCCCGCGCCCGTGAGATCACCGATTACCGCACCCGTCAAAAGCGTGATATTGCCGCTGCGCGCGGCACATCGGGCGCAGGCCGTTCGCTGGTCGACATGATGCGGGATCTGAAGGCCAGCGCAGGCCGCAAGGAGTTCCCGCTTCTGGTCAAGGGCGACGTGCAAGGTTCGGTCGAGGCCATCGTCGGCGCGCTCGACAAGCTCGGCACAGACGAAGTGCGTGCCCGCGTCCTGCTTTCGGGCGTCGGCGGCATCAACGAATCCGATGTCACGCTGGCCCAGGCCTCCGGTGCGGTGCTGATCGGCTTCAACGTACGTGCCAACAAGGAAGCCCGCGAGGCAGCCGAACGTGCCGGGGTCGAGATCCGCTACTACAACATCATCTACGACCTCGTGGATGATGTGAAGGCCGCGATGTCGGGCCTGCTTGCGCCAACCCTGCGCGAAACCATGCTGGGCACCGCGACCATGCTCGAGATCTTCAACATCACGAAGGTCGGCAAGATCGCCGGTTGCCGTGTGACCGAAGGCCTGATCGAACGTGGCCAGCATGTCCGCCTCATTCGCGACAGCACGGTCATCCACGAAGGCAAGCTCTCGACGCTCAAGCGCTTCAAGGATGATGTGAAGGAGGCTCAGGTCGGCCAGGAGTGCGGCATGTCCTTCGAGAAATACGAGGACATCCGCGCTGGCGACGTGGTCGAATGCTACCGTGTCGAAGAGATCAAGCGCACGCTCTGACGCGTAAGCGCCGGTATGCTGAACAGGCCCTGACCCTCGCGGTCAGGGCATTTTGATCTTTCTATGTCCATCCGGTCCAAACCCGGAGAGCGCATCATGGCAAAACCTCCATCCCGCAGTCCCAAAGCTCCTTCCCAGCGCCAGTTGCGTGTCGGTGAACTGATTAGACATGAACTGGCTGCCATGCTGGCGCGTGGGGAAATCCATGACGATGTGCTGGCAAAGTATGTTGTCACCGTCACGCAGGTTCGTCTGTCGCCGGATCTCAAGCTGGCAACGTGCTATGTCATGCCGCTGGGCGGCATGGACGAAAAGCCCGTGATTGCAGCCCTTGACCAGCACAAGCGCTATCTGCGCGGTGAGATGGCACACCGGGTGAATCTCAAGTTTGCACCCGAGCTGCGTTTTCGCCGCGACGAGAGCTTCGACGAGGCCCTGCGCATCGACAAGCTGCTCTATTCGGACAAGGTGCGGCGCGATCTGGTCAGGCCACGTGACCACGAGGCGGATGATTGATGGAAGATCTGCCAGTTCCTGATACATCACCGGCGCAACTCACAAGACCGAAAAAACGCGACATTCACGGCTGGATCATTCTCGACAAACCGGTGAACGAAACATCGACGCATGCCGTTTCGGTCGTGAAGCGCGCTTTTCATGCCAAGAAGGCCGGCCACGCCGGCACCCTGGACCCACTGGCATCAGGAATCCTGCCGATCGCCATGGGCGAAGCGACCAAGACAGTGCCGTTCGTGATGGACGGTCGCAAGGCCTACCGCTTCACCGTGACCTGGGGTGCGGAAACCGCCACCGACGATGCCGAAGGCGCCGTCATTCAGACCAGCGGGAAGCGCCCTGACCGGGCGGCTGTTGAAGCCATTCTGCCTGGCTTTACCGGCACGGTCATGCAGGTTCCGCCCAAGTATTCCGCGATCAAGATCGCGGGCGAGCGGGCCTATGATCTGGCGCGTGACGGCGAGGAGGTCGTGCTTCAGGCACGCCCGGTCGAAATCGATGCGCTGACGCTCACGGCCCATGACGGCGAAACCTCGACCTTCGAGGCAGAATGTGGCAAGGGCACCTATGTTCGGGCCTTGGCGCGAGATTTTGGCCGACTTTTGGGCTGTTTCGGGCATGTCACGGCGCTGCGTCGTACGAGGGTCGGCCCGTTCACCGAAGCTGACGCCGCGCCACTCGCCGTGTTCGATCAGTCCCGCAGGGACGGTTCGGATGTGATGTCTTTGATCACGCCGGTTGACCGTGCGCTTGGCGAGATCCCGGCCATTGTGATCAGCCGAAACGATGCTGGACGCCTGCAGCGCGGCCAATCCTGCCTGCTGCGCGGATCGGAAGCTCCCGTTGCAGCGGCGGCTGTGGCTGTATTCTGCCAGG
>JANMIB010000022.1:0-8766 GCA_031375605.1 Allobosea sp.
GATCGCCGGCAGCGTCAATAGCCAAGCGATGCCTGCGTCGCTCCGCATTGTGCGGCCACTGGCACCATGCTTGAGCAATGCATTCTGACGCGTGATGGCGACGTCAGCCATGCACGGGTTCCTTGGCACGCACATGGGCGGGCAAGCGCTGCCCGTCGCCGACAAACAAAAGCGCCTTGGATGGATCAGGCCGAAGATGGATTTTCTCGCCGCGCACGACGTGGTTGCGCTGCTCGGGCGACAGTCGGCAGATCACCAGTTCGTCGCTGTCCAGCACGCGCGCGTGCACCAGAAGGCTCTCGCCAAGATATTCGAGATGCTCGACGCAAGTCGCAATCCCGCTTGCAGCGACAGCGATGTCCTCGGGCCGGATTGCGAGGATGGCGGGACCAACTGCGTCTGCGCCAAGTCCGCTGGTAAAATCCCCGACCATCAGATCGCCATGCTCGCTGATCTCTGCCGACAGCGTGTTGATCGAGGGCGAGCCTATAAAACGCGCGACCCGCAAATCCTGCGGATTTGTGTAAATCTCCTCGGGCGTGCCGACCTGCAGGATCAGTCCGTCCATCATCACGGCAACACGGTCCGACATCGTCATCGCTTCGGACTGGTCATGGGTGACATAAACCGTGGATGCGCCGACGCGCCTGTGCAGCGCCACAATTTCCGAGCGGGTGGTGACGCGCAGCGCGGCATCAAGATTGGACAGGGGTTCGTCCATGAGAAAGGCCCGCGGATGGCGTACAATGGCCCGCCCCAGAGCAACACGCTGTCGTTGGCCACCGGAGAGCTGCGCCGGCTTGCGCTGGAGAAGCTTGCTGATTCCGAGCATCTCGGCGGCAGCGATGACATCGGCATTGATCACACGGCGCTTGTCAGCAACACCGGGCAGAAATCCGCCAATCAGCGGGATGCGTTCGGAGGCAGTGAGCCGGCGCATGATCAGCGGCACGCCGATATTCTGGCGCACGGTCAGGTGCGGATAGAGAGCGTAGTTCTGGAACACCATTGCCACGTCGCGGTCCGCTGCGCGCAAGGTCGTGACATCGCGCCCTGTGATCAGCACTGTGCCGCTGCTCACAGGCTCAAGACCGGCAATGATCCGCATCAGCGTGGTCTTGCCACAACCCGACGGTCCCACGAGCGACAGGAATTCACCTTGAGCAACGGACAGCGACACACCGCGCAGCACCTGCGTCGTGCCGAATGACTTCTGGATATCGTGAAGAACGATCCCCGACATGCTTCCCCCGAAGTGAGCGCGCTACGGGGTGCGAAATGAGTGTTGAATGTTAAGCTTTGACAACGTTTGGATGACGCAGATGTGAAACTTGATGATAGCCCTGACTTGAGGCTGCTCGAGGCGTGTGGACAGCCGGAAAAAATGAAGTTTCTGCCTGAGAGTGGCGCTGAATTCGCTGCTTACAGGGGCCGACATGGCAAGACGAGCACGCCGGAACGACACACGGGCATTCAAAGCGCTGTATCGCCGCCCCAACACCTCGAAGCCGGATCAGCCCCACTTGCATCAGCTGCAGCCAATCCCGCTTGCAGCATGACAAAGGGCATAAACCACTTCTGATACTGCCCCGGACTGTTAAACAAACCGAGCCTTCACTCGACAGTTGTTTAAAATTCACGTCTCGCGAAAGGCGCGTGACATGCTGTCCTTGAGCGGCTGCATCAGGTATTCGAAAAATGTACGCTCGGTGGTCTGTACATAGACCTCTGCGGGCATGCCGGGCGTTGGTTCGAAGTTGCGCAGTGCCAGATTTGTGTGGGTATCCAACCTGATCCTCACCACGTAGTAGTCGGAGCTGTTGGGCATGTTTCGGAGTTTTTCATCAGGCAAGGCATCTGCCGAGATGTAGATGACCGTTCCGTTGACCATCGGCGTTGTTCGCTGGTTCAGTGCCGTCAGACGAATGATCGCTGTCTGGCTATGCTTTATCTTGTCGATGTCTTGTGGGCGGACTCTGGCTTCGATGATCAGTTCATCGAGCAATGAGACAATTTCCATGATGTTCTTGCCAGGCTCGATTACCCCACCAGACGTATGATAGCGCAGCTTGACCACGGTTCCTTTGACTGGAGCCGAGATCCTTGCACGATCAAGAATACCGGCAGCGGTGCGGACGCGCTCACGCACGTCGTTGAGATCTGCGCCAATCTCGTGCATCTGCTCCACTGCAACTTTCACAGCGGTCTTGCGCACGCCTGCGATCTGCTCGTGAGTTCGAGCAACACGCTCTCGTGCATCGCCGATTTCGCCGCCAATGCGGCCAAGCTCACCCTGCAGGTTGGCCTGATTGCGCTGCAACAGAAGGACTTCTGGCTTGCGGATATACCCGCGCACGAGAAGTTCCTGTTTCCCCGTCAATTCTTGCTGAATCAATTTTAGCTGGGACTGAACTGACGAGAGCTGCTGCTTGGTGCCGGTGATCTTCTCGTCAAGAGCATCTATGCTGCGCTGGTGAGTGGTAATCTCGTTGATAATGCTGTTCTGCCGGGCGTCGAACGTAACGCGCTGTGCTTGCACGATTTCTGCAATATCGGCATCTTTGATGCGCGACTGTATATGAGGAGGGAAGACAAGCTCGGTCTTGCTGGCAGCTTCCGTTGCCAGACGTGCAATGATCGCCTCAAGCCTGATCTGTCTCAACAGCAGGCGTCTCATGTCAGCGCGTGACGCTGTATCGTCGAGCTGTACCAGGAGCTGTCCCGGCTGCACAATATCGCCCTCGCGCACCATGATCTCGCGGATAACACCTCCCTCTAGGTGCTGGATGGTTTTGTTCTGGCCAGACGTGACGAAGATTCCGCTGGAAATGACGGCACCGGAGATGGGAGCCGTGTTTCCCCAGACGCCGAAGCCCATCACGGTCGTCAGAATGATGGCGGTCCCAGCAGCTTTGGCGAACCGCGTACTGCGCGGGATTTCACCGTACCACGGTTGGGCAACAAGAACATTCTTCGCCATGACCTGTCTCCTCAAGCATCTACGATTGTCGGTTCAAGGATGGGGGCTTTGTGTTGTGCAGGATTTTCCAGATTTCTCTGCCCCATGATCAGTGGAAGGATCTCGTCGCGGGTTCCAATGGCTTGCACACCACCATCCTTGATCATCAGGATACGGTCGACACTGCGCAGCAAGGCTGGTCGCTGGGTGACTGCCACTACAGTGATGCCGCGCTCCTTGGCCCGTGCCAGCGAGCGTGCCAGCTGGGTTTCGCCAACGCTGTCTAGGTTTGAGTTCGGTTCATCCAGAACAACCAGACGCGGTCTGCCAAAAAAGGCACGGGCCAGACCAAGCCGCTGCTTTTGCCCGCCAGAGAGCGGGCTGCCGTCCATGCCGATCTGTGTCTCATAGCCTTGGGCGAACTGGGCCACCATCTCGTGGATGTCAGCAATTTCTGCTGCTTCGAAAACTTCCTCATCGGAGGCGTCATCGCGCATGCGGGCGATGTTGGCTTTGATCGACGCAGGGAACAGCTGCATGTCCTGTGGCAAATAGCCGACACTTTCGCCGAACTGGCGCGGGTCCCAATTGCGCAAGTCCATCATGTCAAGGCGAACATTGCCTGCTGTCGGGACAATTGATGAGACGAGCATGCGGGCCAGAGTCGATTTACCGCAGCCTGACGCGCCCACAATCGCCAGAGACTCGCCCGGCTGCAGGCTGAAGCTGATGCCATTGAGAATGACTTTCTTGTTCGGTGGCGGCACATACAGCACCCGCTCGACATCCAGTCGACCTTGCGGGTTCGGCAACCTGAGGCGATCCAGGTTGAGTGGCGAATTCTGCAACAGGGTCTGGACACGGTTGTAGGCCGCGCGTGCGTGGATGAAACTGCGCCAACCCTCGATCGTGCCTTCAAGCGGTCCAAGCGCGCGTCCTGCAACGATGGATGAGGCGATGACCATGCCGCCCGTGAGCTGTCCTTCAAGGGAGAGCATTGCACCCCAACCAAGCATGGCAATCTGGGTCCCAAGCCGGCAAAATTTCGAAAGCCCGGTCAGCATGACATTGCGGTCCTGGGCAGACACCTGCGCCTTGAGGGATTCTGCGGTTTCGCGACCCCAGATCAGCACACCTTCCGGGATCATCCCCATGGCGTTGATCACCTGGGAATTGCGTGACATCGCCTCGACCTGTAGGTTTGCGCGCGTCGAGAAGGCGCTGGCACGGGCAAAGGGAACCGCTGTCAGCCGCTGATTGATGAAAGCTATGAGCGTCAGCACCAGCGCGGCGATGGTGACGATGTAGCCAAGATGCGGATGGATCAGGAAAACTGCCAGCAGGTAAATTGGCGCTGTTGGCGCATCCAGCATGGTGAGTATCACCGGCCCTGTGAGAAAATTGCGGATCTGCAGCAGATCAGCAAGAACCTGAAACTCTCGGCTCGATCCACTTTGTGATGCTTTGGCAGCGGCACTGAGAACGGGCGCACCCAGTCGGCTTTCCACATCGACAGCAATGCGCATCAGCATGAAGCGCCGTATCATGTCGAGCAGCACGTGGGCGAGGATCGCCACCATCACGATCACTGTCAGCATGAACAGTGTATCGAGGCTGCGGCTGGTCAGAACGCGGTCTGACATCTGAAACAGGTAGATAGGCACTGCAAGAACGAGTGTATTCACCACCAGAGAAAAGATGGCGACGATCAGCATATTATGCCGTGCGTCCGACAGACCTTTGCCGAGAACCTGGCGAAAGTCCTGATCTCCCAGCTTGTGGACGATCGCCTGGCCGGAACCCGAGCCACCACCTGAACCGCTCCCAGGTCCAGTGCCGCCTCGAGATGTCGGAGGTGCCGCAATGACAGGTTCGCGCTCGCGGGTTTGAAGCACTGGCCGCTCACGGGAAACCGTTGCAGCAGCTACAGACGGTGCCGCAGGTGAGGCAGCCGGTGGTGGTCCTGAGACAGGAGCGTGCGCGACACTGCCATGCAGGGAAGGCAGGTGCATTGGCTCAGCCCGTGGCAAGCGCGGTTCTTCTCCGGCGTTCAATGCGAGGTGGATTGCGTTGTTGCTATTTGCCGGAGTGGTCATCCCATCCCCCCTTTATGGTCGATCTGCCACCCGAGCTTGCAGGTCACACGTGATCAGGTGAGAATGTTGCCGAAGTTGTCGTGTTGGAGGGCGGTGTCAGCACAGGGGCGCGGAACACTGTCATAGTCCTGTTGTTCGGTGTCCGCTTGCGCGAATGCGACGAACTCGGGGACCATCGTCTGTGTGTCGTGGATGATGACGGTGTCGCTATCAGTCACGATATTCGTCTGGATCAGCACACTGGCTTCGTAGGCATCGCCACCCAGATATTTCGAAGCGGACAGGATACCAGGATCGACAATTCGCGCTTCATTCAGCGCAGTATTGCCACCGCCGGCGACGCCTTGCGATGCCTCGGTGCTGTTGCTGGCCTGCACAAGATGATCTACGTCATAGAGCATATTAACCTGTGTGATCACATTGACGTCGTAATAATCGCCGTCGACATAGAGCACCCGCAGTGTCCCCGTTGCACTGCCTGACAGTTGCCAATCAGGGTTTGGCGCAAGGATCGTGTCACCATTGGCCAGCGCGTCCATCAGCTGGGTGTGTGAGCCATTCATTGGTTTGAACGCGTCACTGTCATATGTCGCGATGATCGCGTCGTTGGTCAGCCCGTTGAAACCGGTTGTGACTCTGGTTGAACCGTCAGCGTCGCCTGCCGACAGCATGCTGACGACATCAACATCGAGAACGATGTTGTATTGGTAGATCCAGTTAGCACGGTGGTAATTGCCGTTGATGATGATCAGGTCATACGAGTCCAACCCGCTCATTTGCATCAGGTTGGTCTGCTCGTTCTGCCCTGTCTGAAAGGCCGAAAAGATGCCGGAGGTGGCCTGCACGACAGTGTCGCCATCAATCATGTTGTTGAACTGATAGATCGCTTTCACATCGTAAAAGTCGGCTTTAAAGACATCGACTTGCCAGTTTGCCGTCGCAGCTGCACCGTTGGCATTCGTGTTGAAACTCTCGTGGCGGAATTCAGCAATGTTGTGGACTTCATTGCCGGCGCTGAGCACGGCAGGCATGCCGATTCCGGATGTTGCAATGTCGACGTGATCACTGTCGGTGAGAATGTTCACCTGCACGATGCCCTGGCTGAAGACATAGTCGCCGTCGACGATCATCGAGCGGCCCATGTCATTCATGTCGCGAATGATTGCCGCATTGGTCTGGATGTTCTGTCCAGCTTCGATGATTACGGTCTCGGGTTCGCTTGGCCCTGTGATTGTTGACGTCTGATAGGTCTCTATGTCTCCATCGCCAATGCTCAGGCCATTGTCGGCCATCGTCTGGACGACTGTGCCTTGATCAGACGACAATGTTGGAATCTTCGGGGTCGACATTGACGAATCTGCATCATCGAAGCGCCAAGGCGTCACCTGAATTGCGTCCACTTTTCTGACGTCTTCAGAAGACGCTGTGCCATCGACATAGCGACCGTTTTGCAAAGGAACGATCTGACCAGCGGTATCGGCCGTCCGCCATGCAGGAGTGCCAGTCTCGATCCAGTCGCCATCGCGAGCCATCACTCCAGCGAGAACGCTTTCGGTCGTCTGGGCGGAACCGAGCCGCAAGTCAGCTGGGACAGTCTCCTGTGCTTCAAGAACCATGCGTGCTTGCAGCGGCATCAGATCGAATGTTTGCGGGATGTAGTTGCTGCCATCACTGTTTGTCAGCATGTCAGTTGTGACCAGATCAATGTCCTGCATCGCATTGAACTGATCGATCAGGACATTGCCAGCCGTGCCACCGTCTTTATAGCTGACCGTGATACTGCGCGAAAAGCCGCCAGCAGAGGTCTCGACAAGCTGGGGCGCTTGAAACGGTGCTCCGATTGTTGCAGCGCTGCGAGCACCCAAACCGGCACCAGGGAAGAACTGCGCCGCTGCTTTCGCGGCCTCCGGTCCATTTTGGTCCAGAACATCACGAAAGGCGACAGCCCGACCGGGAAGGTCTTCGAGTTGCTCCATGCGCTGTGGTTGTTCGTTGCGATGCCCTGCAGGATCATCGTCTCCTGTCTTGCGAAAGCGCCCATCGAAGAGTGCCTCACTTCTTGCCATCGTCTCGGACAAGTGCAGGTAGCCCATGAAATGCAGGATCGTGTCTGTAATGCCACTCGTGCCCATGACCTGTTGTCCACTTCTGCCGCGTTACCCCGCAAATGGGCCAGGCATGACATGACAATGGCGAGCCACGCTGCGGCTCACCTGCGTTCATTTGTAGATCCGGATGTGTGGGTGACGTCCGCGCGGTGAACCCGCGCGGACACTGCTGCTTGCAGGCGAGGCTCAGAGAGCGTCGCTGATGTCGCCGCCGACGACCTGAAGGTCGACGGAGTTGAACTGGATGTTGGCACCCATCGAGATGTTCTGGGTGAAGGCTTCCTGCGTGAGCACGGAGCCTGCGCTAGCTGCGCCAATGCCAGAGAAGTTGCCATCATCGCCGTTGATGCCGCCTGCGAGGTTGGATATCGCACTGCCACCCGACGACGTCGCCGTCATGGTGAAATCACCAGCAGCATCTGGGCTGGCACAGCAACGGCCACAACCATCGACACCGCTTCCGTCGTAGCTCACTGACGGATTGCTCAGCGTATCATTGTCCGTGATGTTGCTGACCTGGTCGAGGTTGAAGTTGTTGCCATTGTAGGTTGCCTGATTGACTGCATCAGGCATGACAACCGAGCTGGTGATGCCCTGGATCTGCTCGATGTCGATGATGTCATCGTCGTGCCAGGTGTTGTATGTGGTCGTGGTGTCACCGAGCAGGCTCTCGTCGAGGCTCAGATTCACATCGACAGTGGTCGTGACGTATGTTTCGACTAAGTTGACGTTGGCATTCAAATTGAGATTGCCATTGACGTTGCAATTGTCATTGCCGTTGGCGTTCTCATTGACTGCAGTGTTCCAGACCGAGGTATCAACAGCCTGGGCTGAGTACTGAGCCTGACCTTGTGCCTGGCCCTGGGCCTGACCTTGAGCCTGGCCCTGAAGCTGGCCCTGGCCCTGATGCTGGTTGGCGGGTGGTGAATGAGGTGCTGGACGTGTCATTTTCGTCTCCTGTTGATGGCTTGTTGGCCTTCAGGAACGAGCGCGGGGCGCATCTCTTCTGGGTTGCGCTGTGCCGGCTGAACGCTCGGGCCGTTGAAATGTGTGAAATCGAACATGAAGTGTTTCGGCAGCACGGCCCGCCCTGTCGCAAGGCACATGGCTCCCATCGGTGACACCACGTGTCACCGTTGCATGGTCGTTACATTGGTCTGGCCTCCGTCTTCAGTGCGCAGCGCAAAAGGCTGCAGGTCCAGGACAGCGCGAGTTCGCCAACCCGAATGATGTGGGGAGGTGGTTCTCCCGAAATTGAGGTGGTGTCTGTCTGCCAGCGGGGCATCGTCGTATTGCTGGCGTTAAATTCAATTCCAATAAAAATATGTGTTGGCAGCACAAAACTTCACTTATTATGACGTAATAGTATTAGTAAAATTTATTTATTGAACTATAAATTCAGCCATTTTGTATTGTTATTACGTATTTAAGACATTTCGGTGATCGAACATTAACAATTGCGCAACGTAAGGCAATATGTATAATGTGGACCCAATGCACGATGATTTATTGACTTTTATTGACCCAGTTTCATAAAATTTTGAAGCTGAGCAGAAAGGTGTAAACTCATGAATCTGTTCGATCATTTTTCAAACGAGATTGC
>JANMIB010000035.1:0-9783 GCA_031375605.1 Allobosea sp.
ATCCTGCATGATCCGCGTGTCTCGCATGCGCGCCGCATTGTTGCGATCATGATCGACATCGGCATGCTGTCTTATGGCATGCATGTCGGTGAAAGTGCGTTTGCCATCGGCTATCCGCTCTATCTCTGGATCATCATCGGCAACGGGTTCAGGTTTGGCATCAGATACCTGATCGGAGCGGCGCTGGCTGCGATTGCCGGGTTCTTCTATCTGATCATGAAGACCCCTCTCTGGCATAACAATCTCGAACTTTCGTTCGGTTTGATGGCAGGGCTTGTGCTGCTGCCGGCCTACTGCTCGGTGCTGATCCGCAAACTGTCAGAGGCGAAACAGCAGGCGGAGCAGGCCAACAAGGCCAAGAGCCTGTTTCTGGCCGGCGTCAGCCACGAACTGCGCACTCCGCTCAACGCGATCATCACGCTGGCGGATCTGATGCGCCAAGCTCCGATCCCGCGCGAGCAACGGGAAATGAGCGAAACAATCGGCATGTCGGGGCGTTCCCTGCTCAAGCTGATCAACTCCATTCTCGATCTCTCAAGGCTCGAAGCGCATGACGCGCAATCGGGGATCGGACCGTTCGACCTGTTTCAGTCGCTTCAGGATGTGCGGCGTATCCTGGCCTCTCTTGCGGAAGACAAGGGGCTGTTCCTGTCCGTGTCGCTATCGGAAGATGTCCTGCCGCGGGTGGTGGGCAACCGGCAGCATGTCGAGGAAATCCTGACCAATCTGATCGGCAATGCCACCAAGTTCACGGCATATGGCGGAATTCATGTGCATGTTTCCCGCAGCGGACACGAGCAACCCGGCCAGATGCTGCATTTCTCCGTGCGGGACACCGGCATCGGCATCTCGCCTTCGGCACAGTTGCGGATTTTCGACCAGTTTACCCAGGCTGACGAGACAATCGTTGACAGGTTTGGCGGGACAGGGCTGGGGCTTGCGCTGGCCAAACGTCTTGTCGAAACGCATGGAGGCCAGATCGGTGTTCGCAGTATCGTCGGTGAGGGGAGCGAGTTCTGGTTCACCCTGCCATTTGCCATCCAGCCTGCCGAGGACCAGCCACAGGCGATACGACCTGATGTGGTTTTGCTGTCTCACGATTTTGGCCTGCACACGCGCCTTGCGCTCGAGTGCGCCGATCTTGTGAGGTTGACTGATCCGAAGCGCGCTCTGGCTGCCGCCAGAGCGATGCTCGACAAGGGGGCTGGATGCCTTGTCCTGATCGATGCGGACAGCATGCCCTCGGACACGCTGACCGAGCTGGTTCAGGCCGATACGGCGCGTATCACGCTGCGAAGCTGCATCATCGGGGCCATGAGCCGGACCGACAAGAACGATATTGACACGACAGGGGCTCCTTTCGTTGTCAGGCTGGGTCTGCCGGTTGACCCTGTGGCCTTCAGACAACTTGCGAACTGCGTTCAAGTCCGCGATGCGCACGCGGTGACTTCATCATCGCAGATTGCTCCCCTTCGCATTCTCGTGGCCGAGGACAACACGACAAACCAGATCGTCATCCGCAAGCTCCTGGAGCGAGACCGGCACATCGTGCGTATTGTTGCAAATGGCGAGGAGGCTGTCGAAGTCTTGCTGAAGCAGGATTTCGACATTGTCCTGATGGATATCAACATGCCCGTCATGAACGGGCTGGAAGCCACCAAGCTCTATCGTTTTGCGGCCCTTGGCAGTGCCCATGTGCCGATCTACGCACTCACGGCAGATGTGACCGAGGAGACCCGCCGCCGTTGCGAGCTTGCAGGCATGGATGGGTGCTTGCACAAGCCGATTGATCAGCCAGAACTGCAGGAGGTCTTCCGGCGCTGTGCCAGCGGTCATCAGCCTGGCGCAGGGCCGTATATGCCAGTGGCTGTCCAGCAGCCTGCCTCGGCCAGCTTCATGCCTGTTGATCTTGACGCCATCGACGTGATCGACCGGGAGGGGCTTGCAAACCTGATGCAGCTTGGTGACATCGCCTTCATGCGTGAGCTGATCGGTCAGTTCCTGATCGGTTCCACCGAGATATTGCAGAGCATCACCGATGCCGTGGCGCGTGAGGATGTTGCGGCATTCCAGGATGTGCTGCATGCCCTGCGCAGCAGCGCGGCGAACATCGGGGCCAAGCGCATCTTCGCGCTGGCGCTGGAATGGCGTGCCACAACCCGCGAGGAGCTCGCCAGGCTTGGCGAAACTCGCCTGAGAATGTTGACGGTGACAATGTCAGAGGCGGATGCCGCGTTGCGCGGCTGGCTGAATGATCAGGAAATTCTGGCCAGAAAAGCGGGCTGAGTTCAGCGCAGTCACCAGTTTCAGACCCATCGGGTGTTGTCAGGCGGCACGCTTTGACTGGGCCGAGCGCAGACGTTCCATGCGCCGAAGCGAGCCCTCGTCAAGCGAGAGGGCCTCGTCCACCCAGCGGTCCGTGACATCCAGGAGCTCTTGCAAGCTGAGGCCTGATACGCGGCGGCGGACATCATGCACAGCTTTCAGCACGCCATGCTTCTTGCGGTTCTGCGCGATCCAGGTCCGGACAGCCTGCTCACCCAGGCCATCCTCAGCAAGCACATCGACAAGCCCGAGTTCATGCAGCTCCGTTGCCGTGTAGATCTTGCCGCTCAGGATCATCTGTTCGGCCTTGATCGGCCCGATGCGCCGCGACAGCAGGCTGTAGGCCCCCATGCCCGGAAACAGGTTGAACAGGATTTCCGGCAACCCGAAACGTGCCCGCTTTTCAGCGACGAGCACATTGCAGGACAAGGCTGACTCAAAGCCGCCGCCGAGGGCGTCACCCTCGATCAACCCGATGATGATCAGCGGCAGATCAAACCCGCTGTAAACATTGTAGATCATCTCGCAACATTCATGGGCATAGGCCGTGAGGGCCGCGCGGTCATTGCGCCGGATGGCATCGGCAAAATAGTCGAGGTCGCCGCCCAGGTTGTAGATGCCAGGTATGCCCGAATGTCCGACAACGAATTTCAGCGGAGGCTCGTTCTCTGGTGCACGGGCAAACAACGTTTCGACAGAGCGCTTGAAGCGCAGCATGTCATGAAGCAATGGCCGCGTGAAACTTGGTGCTGACCGAGGTGTAAACCGGCACCATGCGGCCTTGTCATTGGGGTCGAAGACAACATTCATCTCAGAATAACGAACATTGGAGAACGTCAATTCTGGCGGAAGTTCTGATTGCGGAGCGTGTACATCAGTCAAAACTGCGCGTTCAAGAGAATAACCATCAAGAAGCGCAGACATGCCGCCAGCCCATCATTTCAATCGGAGCGAACATCGCTACCGCAGTGCACAAATAATGCCCGGTATTTGTTTGCGCGCAAGGAAATGTTTCAGGATTGGTTAACCTTAAGAAGATCCTGCGACGCTTTGTCTTTTGTCTGTGGAGATGGGATCAAAATGTGCCAGATGCAGAAGCATGATCACTCTTCCTCTGTCGCGCGACAGACCTCAAGCCAGCGCCTTGCGCACCGCGGCTGCGACGCCTTCGCCATCAAGGCCATAATGGCGATATAGATGTGTTGGTGGCCCAAGCACCGCGTAGTCATCCGGCATGCCGACTTTGGTGAGCTTCACGCCCAGGCCTTCTTCCGCGATGACCTCTGCGACCGCTGCGCCAAAGCCCCCTGTGACATTGGCTTCTTCGGCAGAGATCACAGGCCCGCGTTTCGCCGCATCGCGAACCGCATCGCGATCAATCGGGCGGATCGAATACATGTCGACAACCGTGAGCGCGATGCCTTCCCTGGCGAGAATGTCATGAGCGTCGAGCGAGGCCTTCACCAGATTGCCGATGGCCAGAACAGTTGCGTGCCTGCCTTCGCGCAAGGTGTTGGAGCCTCCGATGCGAAAATCGAACGGCTGATCGTAAACGACGGCCTCGCGTCCGCGTCCGCACCGGAAATACATCGGCGAGGGGTGTTTGATGTTGGTCCTCAGCGCCGAAGTCAGCGCAGTACCGTCGCAGGGTGCCATGAGAAGCAGGTTCGGGATGGCACGGAGAGCGCCAATGTCCTCGCAGCAATGGTGCGAGGTTCCGTAAAAGCCCATGGCGATGCCGGAATGGGTGCCCACCATCTTCACGGGCAGGTTGGTGTAGCAGATGTCATTCCTGATGTTTTCCACGCCCATCAGCGCCAGAAAGAACGAATAGTTCGAGATCACGGGCGTCAGGCCCATCGTGGCAAGCCCGGCAGCCGCGCCGATCATGTTGCGCTCGGCGATGCCGAAGTTGAAATAGCGATCAGGGTATTGTTTGCCGAAATCGACGACCTGAGTGGGCCTGCCAAGATCGGCCGTGCAGACCACGATGTCGTCATGCCCTTCAGCCGCCAGCTCCAGCAGCGTCGTGCCCGTGGTGAGCTGGCGTGACAGGCCCAGTGACACCACCATGTCCCAGGAGCGTTCGTCGAACGCGTCCGTGACGGTGGATTCAGTGAGGTCAACCGTGCGTTTCAGCTCGCGGGACATGTAGGCCATGCCGGGAGCAGGCGGGTTGGCGCGGTACTTTTCAGATTGTGACATGATTGTTTCCGGTTCAGCCGATGTCGCCAGTGTCGATTTCAGAATAGGCGCGCTCAAGGTCTGCCGGTCCCAGAAAGCCCAGATGCCATTGCCAGGTGTTCTCCATGAAGGAGACGCCCTTGCCCGCGACGGTGTAGGCGAGCACGCAGGTCGGCTTGCCATTGGGGGCATTCAGCGCGCGATCTAGGCCATCCTGCACGGCATCAAGATCGTGCCCGTCTTTGAGCGTGATAACATTCCAGCCAAAGGCTTCCCACTTGGCAGCCAGCGGTTCGGAACGCATCGTCTCCTGCGCCACACCATCAGAACCGGCACCGTTGATGTCGACAATTCCGACAAGATTGTCGAGGCTCCAGTGCGAGGCAGACATGGCAGCTTCCCAGATCTGGCCTTCGTTCTGCTCGCCATCGCCCATCATGCAGACCACGCGGGCGGGAGACGTCTTCAGCCGCGCACCGAGCGCCATGCCGACGGACACCGACAGGTTGTGCCCTATGGAGCCGGAGGAGAAATCCACGCCCGGTGTTTTCTTCATCTCGGGATGATCGCCCAGATAGCTGCCCATGCGGGAGTAGCCATCGAGCCAGGTTTCGGGAAAGAAGCCGAGATCAGCGAGCACCGGAAACAACCCGATGGCGGCGTGGCCCTTGCCCATGGTGAACCTGTCCCGGTCCTCCCAGCGTGGCTGGGCCGGATCGACATGCAGCATTTGATAATACAACACGGCCACCAGTTCAGCCATCGAGAAGGCAGAGCCATAATGGCCGGAGCCGCAGATGTCGGTGAGGCGCACCGTCTCGCGGCGGATCAATCTCGCCCTGTCCTTGAGGTGGGCCTTCGTGACGTTCTTGAGCGTGCGTGATGGCATGGATCAGCCCTTTCAATGGATGTGGCTGCCGCCATTGATATCGATTTCAGAGCCGGTCACGTAAGATGACAGGTCAGACGCCAGGAACAGGTAGCAGCCCGCGACCTCGTTGGCCGTGCCGATGCGGCCCATTGGGATCGTGGCCATGATGTCTTGTCTGCGCTCCAGCGTCAGCGCGCCGCGGGTGATGTCCGTGTCGATCATCGACGGGCAGATGGCGTTGACACGGATATTGTCCGGCCCAAGCTCGCGGGCACAAGCCTTGGTGTAGCCCAGGATCGCGCCCTTGGCTGCCGCATAGGGGGAGCCGCCAAAAACGCCGCCGCCGCGCTGGGCCGACACCGATGACATGTTGACGATGGAGCCCGATTGCTGCGTTCGCATGGCGGGCACGACTGCCTGTGTCATGTGAAAGCAGCCGCGCATGTTCACATCCATGATCTTGTCATAGAGCGCATCTGACACGTCCATGAGCCGGTCTGGTGCCGTGATGCCGGCATTGTTGATCAGCACGTCGATGCGGCCCAGCCTGGCAAGGGCCTTCTCCATGGCGCGGCTGCAGTCTTGGCGTTTCGTGACATCGGCCTTCACGGCGAGGTGCCCACGACCCTTGAGCAGCGCGATCGTGCCTCTGGCGGCCTCCAGATCAATGTCCAGCGCCACGATCTTCGCGCCATGCTCGGCAAACAGGATAGCGGTGGCGCGGCCAAGTCCGCGCACGCTTCCTGCGCCGGTGATGACGCAAACCCTTCCTTTCAGCAGCATGACAATTGCCCCTGTTCTGTTGCCACCCTTGATGAAACATCTTCGTGTTCCTGTCTTTCGATCATGCGACTTCGTCTGCTTGAAGAAAATCGAAAAAACAGGCATGATCAGTGAATTATTTTCACTGATCGGACACGCTCATGAGCCAGCTTCCTCCCTTGCGTTCCCTGGAGGCTTTTCTCGCAGTGATCCGTCATGGAGGGTTTGCACCAGCTGCCGAAGCGCTGACGTTGACTCCATCGGCGGTCTCTCACCGTATACGTGATCTGGAGAGCCATCTCGGGGTGCGCCTGTTCGAGCGGCGCAACCGCACCGTGGTGCCAACCTATGTGGCCTTGCGCTACCACGAAGCTGTCAGCGAAGGGGTCGAGCGGATTGCTGCCGCCACGCGCATCATCGCGGAAAGACGGGGCGGCGAGGTGCTGTCACTGCACTGCTCGCCCACATTCGCGGCGCAATGGCTGATGCCGCGCCTGAAAGATTTCATCAGGTTGCATCCTGAACTCGATGTGCGGCTGGCGTCCACGCCCGATGCGGCGACCTTGCAGGAGGGATTGTTCGACCTCGATATCCAGTATGCCCGGCCTGTCCCCGCGGGCTGCGACTCGCTTGCGCTGGCGACGGAGTTCATCGTGCCCTTGTGTGCACCGGAGCTTGCCGGTGCATTGCGCGAGGTCATGGATCTGGGCCGCCAGCATCTGCTGCATTCGGTGCGCAATCTGGTGCAGTGGGATCGCTGGTTCGCCGAACAGGGACAATCAAGCCTGCTGCCCTCGCGCGGCATGCACTTCGACCGCTCGTTCATGGCCATAGCGGCTGCGGCCGATGGGCTTGGTGTTTGCCTTGAATCAACCCTCATGGCCGAACGCGAGGTGGCATCAGGCCGCCTCGTGCAGCCTTTCGGTGGCCGTGGTATCCGTGTCATCGGTCATCGGTTGGTGTGGAATGTGCGGCTGGGCCAGCAGCGGAAGATCGCCGCTTTCCGGTCCTGGATCACTCAGGCTTTGGCGGATGGCGGGAAGATCACTGATAAATAATCTGATTTATTTTCCAATTGTGCGGTGCGTCACGGCCATCGCTGCAGTGCGAAACGCCGTGAGCGTGTCATGCAGCCCGTCATTGACCAGGCTTGTCATGAACGCGGCTGCCTGATCGCCATTCTGTTCCTCGATCGCGCGGTACACGCGCTGATGATCTGCAAGTGCCAGCGAGAAGAACGCCGGTTTCTTGTTCTTCTGCAGCCGCATGGACCACAGCAACGTCGACATGATCACGCTTTTCAGGCAGGTCAGGGCCGGGTTTCCGGCGGCATCCAGAATGAGACTGTGATAATCCAGATCGGCCTGGATGATCGCATCGGTGTAGGGGGTGTTGGTCTCGAGGCCTGCAAGTGCATGCCTGATCTGGACCAGTTGGGCGGGCGTGCGGCGCAGAGCCGCCAGCCGCGCTGCATTGGGCTCGATAAACAGGCGTAACTCAAAGAGATTCTTGACGAAATCCTCATCAATCCGCCCGGCAAGTGCCCATCGCAGAATGTCAGGATCAAGCAGATTCCATGCAGATCTTGGCGAAACACGTGTGCCACTGCGTTGTCTGGCTTCAATCAGGCCCTTCGCGCTGAGATATTTCAGGGCCTCCCGGTAAACTGAGCGGGAGGGGTTAAGTCCCGAGCCAGGCTCAGGCTCTGTCGGCACGAGTGCGCCCGCCTCCAGATCTCCAGAAAGGATCGAGATGGCGATCTTGTCCGTCACCTGCTTGAACAGGCTCTCGGACGGGTTTCCCTGCGACGAGGCAGCGGGCTGTCCGCGTGTTTTCGGCATGGCTGACGACCGGGACCTCGTGCGAAAGATACTCTCGGGAAGGGGCTTGACAGCATTGAGTTTATAGTATGATTTTTCATCTGCAAGAGGCGAGCAACCCATACTTATCTGGCCAGAGAGCCGGAATGTGGTTGCGCAAGTGGGCCGCGACGGTTCACTCTGCAAGCCAAGGCACAAAAGGGAGGAAACCAGATGGCGTCAGTTGTCATCCGTGACATCAAGAAATCTTTCGGCGCAACGCCGATCATTCATGGTGTCAACATCGATATTCAGGATGGCGAGTTTGTCATTCTCGTCGGGCCATCCGGCTGCGGGAAGTCCACACTGTTGCGGATGATAGCGGGGCTGGAAAACATCACGGCTGGCGACATCCTGATCGGCGACCGGATCGTCAACAATGTCCCTCCCAAAGAGCGTGACATCGCCATGGTGTTCCAGAATTACGCGCTGTATCCGCACATGACCGTGGCCGACAACATGGCCTTTTCGATGAAGCTGCGCGGTGCTCCCAAGGACGAGATCAAGGCCCGCGTCGACAAGGCCGCGAAAATCCTCTCGTTGTCCCCGTTGCTTGAGCGCTTTCCGCGCCAGCTCTCCGGTGGCCAGCGCCAGCGCGTTGCCATGGGCCGCGCCATCGTGCGTGATCCGCAGGTGTTCTTGTTCGACGAGCCGCTGTCCAACCTCGACGCAAAGCTGCGTGTCCAGATGCGCACGGAGATCAAGGAACTGCACCAGCGGCTCAAGACCACCACGGTCTATGTCACCCATGACCAGATCGAGGCCATGACGATGGCTGACAAGATCGTGGTGATGCACGATGGCATCGTCGAGCAGATCGGCGCTCCTCTGGAGCTTTATGATCGTCCGGCCAATCTGTTCGTCGCGGGCTTCATCGGCTCGCCCTCGATGAATTTCATCAAGGGCAAGATCGACGGGGCAGGATTTCATGCCGATGGCGGATTCAACCTGCCGATCGCGGGTGCGCCTGCAGGCTCTAGTGGCAAGGCAGCGGTCTATGGCCTGCGCCCTGAAGCCATCAGGCTGGATGGCGCGGGCATCGAAGCGCGCGTGCATGTGGTCGAGCCGATGGGTTCGGAAACACAGGTCGTGGCCGACATTGGCGGGCAGAACATCACATGCGTGTTCCGCGAGCGCATCCAGGCCAAGCCGGGCGAGATGATCAGGGTGATGCCTGATGCCAAGCTCACACATCTCTTCGAAGCCGAGAGCGGCAAGAGGATGGCTGCCTGAGGTATTTCCAGAACAATCAAACTCAAGAGGGGCGTTCCAAGCCCCCTTCACAGCAACAATCCGATGGGAGGATTTCACTATGACCAAACTCACAAGACGTTCCGCTCTCAAGGGCGGCGCTGGTTTGCTCGGTGCAGGTGCCCTGGCTGGCTCCGGCTTGGGTGACTGGGCAAAAGCCTGGGCGCAGACCGCCCCATTCAAACCGGAAGCGGGCGCAACGCTCAACATCATGCGCTGGCGCCGTTTCGTGGTGGCGGAAGATGAGGCCTTCAACAAGATCGTTGCGGCCTTCACGGCAGCGACGGGCGTCCGCGTGGCCGTGACATCGGAATCCTTCGATGACATGCAGCCAAAGGCGTCCGTGGCCGCGAATACCGGCACAGGCCCTGATATGTTCTGGTCGCTGTACTCCACGCCGCATCTGTTCCCGCAGCGCTGCCTCGATGTGACAGATGTGGCGGACTATCTTGGCAAGAAGTATGGCGGCTGGGTGCCGGTTGCCGAAGCATATGGCAAGCTCGGCAACAAATGGATCGCGATTCCGGCTGC
>JANMIB010000046.1:0-11090 GCA_031375605.1 Allobosea sp.
GTGATCGCGCTGACACGGGGGACTGTGGAGGAGCTGTGGGCCGAGTATCGCGAGCACCTGACCTCGCTTGGGCTGACAGGTCTGCGCGCCATCCCCACATTGCTCTGGGACGGGCGTTTCGCGCTCGCCACAGGTTTGCTTGCGGGCTTTGGACGGGCCAGCGCGGAGGTCGGCGCTGTGCTGATCGTGGGCGGCAACATCGCAGGCTTCACCCGCACCATGACAACCTCCATCGCGCTGGAAACCTCGAAAGGGGATCTGGCGCTGGCCCTTGGGCTGGGGATCGTGCTGATCGCCCTGACCCTTGCCATCAATGCCGCTGCCTTCGGTGCCAGCCGCATCGGTTCGCGTTTCGCGGGATGATGGCCATGCGCAACGCTGTCTCGATCCTGCCGCTGGCTGTGCAGAATCTCACCTTCGACGCGGGGGGCAAGCGCCTGATCGACGATCTGTCGTTCACCTTGAGCGCTGGCGGCATCACCACCATCATCGGGCCGAATGGAGCCGGCAAGTCGCTTTTGCTGCGCCTGTGCCACGGGCTGCTCACGCCGTCATCAGGCTCTGTCCGATGGCAGAGCGAGGCAGGCCAGGCAGGTAGAGTGAAGCGCCACGCCATGCTGTTTCAGCACCCGGTGATGCTGCGCCGCTCGGTCAAGGCCAATCTGGCGCATGCACTGGCAGCCGCAGGCACCGCCGATGCTGCCCGGAAGATCGATGCAACACTCCTGCGTTTCGGGCTCTCCGATCTGTCACGGCATCCGGCACGACTTCTGTCCGGCGGAGAACAGCAGCGACTGGCCATCGCCCGCGCCTGGTCACTGGAGCCGGAGGTGCTGTTTCTAGATGAGCCAAGTTCGCAGCTCGACCCCGGCGCCACCCGCCAGACCGAACAGATGATCCGTGAACTGGCCAATGACGGCATCACCATCCTGATGACGACCCATGATCTTGGACAGGCCCGGCGTCTTGGCCAGCGCGTCCTGTTCCTAAACAAGGGACGTCTGGTCGAGGATGCAGCGGCAGACACATTCTTCAACGAACCCGCCACGCCGGACGCACGGGCTTTCATCGCCGGAGACCTGCTCTGGTGAAATGGGCGGCGGGCACATGGACAGCGGGGACATGGGCAGAGCGGAGGGCGTGCTCTAGATCATCCCGCATTGGGATGGAATCCATCCCAATGCGGAAAGATGACCGATCATCATGATGTAGAGAATTGCCTTTGCACAAAACCGGTACCCACCCTCGCCTTCGCGAGGGCATGCTTTTGTGCGCAATGCTCTAGAATTTCCGCCAGAGCCCGAGTGAAAGGCCGCTTTCCTGGGCGGCATTGATGCCTGCAAGCGTTGTGAAAGCGGCAGTCTGGATCGACCATGTCTCGCCCACATGCCAGACCGCGCTGATCTGGGCCTTGATACGCAGGCTGTGGGGCTGACCCTGCGCCGCCATCGCCCTGGCCGCGAACACCTGTGCCAGCAGCAGCCAGTTGTCATGCGGCTTGACGCCGAAGGTTCCGTCGAGGCGGATTTCGGAACGGGCACCGGGCGCGCCCTGCCTGTAGCCGATCTGTACATCGACGAAGGCCGGCTGCCCGCTGATGGCAAAGCTGTGGGCAGCCAGCAGACGCACATCGCCTGCGAAACCGGATGTGCCAATGGCCTGCCCTGCGCCAGCAAGCACCTGAACCGAGACGATGGTCGGCCCGTCACGCCAAAGCTGAAGACGCGGCCCCGCCATGGCCGACCATGGCGATGCTGCGCCCGGATCACCGATGATCTGCGGCAGCAGGCGCTCGGACGATAACTCGCTGATGAAGGTCAACGTCTCGCTGAAACCATAGGACAGATGGATGTCGAGGCTGGTCTTGGAGAACACCGCGCTGCGCTTCAGGCTGCCCCTTGCGTCGAAACTGCGCGAAAAGCGGCTGATGCTGTTTGTCGAGATCAGCTGATACGTGCCCTCAGCCTGCAGGAAACCGGCATGGGCAGAAGGCGTTGCCAGACCAAACGCAAATCCGCTTGCGACAGCGGCAACAAGCCTCGTCCACGACATCCACTTTACGCATTGTCCACCACACATCTTGTCATCATTGTGGCAGCGGAGGCCGCTGGCAAGCCTGAAATCATCAAGATGTCCAAACGTCACACCATGGCGGTCGTCTCGATCTCGACACGCGCCGAAGGTTCGACCAGCCTGACCACCTCGACCAGCGCCATGGCCGGGTAATGCCTGCCGAAGGTTTCGCGGTAAGCGGCACCGATCTCGGCAAGGGCCGCGAGATAATCAGCGATGGAGCAGACATACCAGGTCATGCGCACCACATGGGCGGGACCAGCTTCGGCCTCGGCCAGCACCTCAAGCGTGTTCTGAAGCGTCTTGCGCACCTGTGCCGCCAGCCCTTCGGCAAACCGGCCCTGTTCATCCCATCCGATCTGGCCACCGACAAAGACAGCACGGCCCTGTGCCAGCATGCCGTTGGCATAGCCCTTGGGCATCGGCCAGCCCGGCGGCTGAAGCGTGACAACGGGTGGCTGCCCCTTTTCGACAGCGCGGCGCAAGGCTGCCATGGCCGGGGTGGAGGCTGTGCCGTCGCTCATGGTGCCCTCTGATCTTCCTCGGTGCCTGCATTGGCGATCATGCGCAGCTGGAAGCGCTGCAACTTGCCTGTTTCGGTGCGCGGTAGCGCCGCCACGAAACTGACGGCACGTGGATATTTGTAGGGCGCGATGTCCGCCTTCACATGGTCCTGCAGCGTCTTGACCATGGCATCATCAGCCTCGAAGCCGGGCCTCAGCACAACATAGGCCTTGACGACCATGCCGCGGTCATGGTCGGCCACGCCTACCACACCGCACTCAGCCACCGCCGGGTGGGCCAGCAGCGAGGCCTCGACCTCAGGCCCCGCGATGTTGTAGCCGGCGGAAATGATCATGTCGTCAGATCGGGCCTGGTACCAGAAATAGCCGTCGGCATCCATCATGTAGGTGTCGCCTGTGATGTTCCAGCCATGCTCGACATAGCGAGTCTGGCGCTCATCGGCCATGTAGCGACACCCTGTCGGCCCGCGTACGGCCAGCCGTCCGATCTTGCCGAGCTGCACTTCCACGCCATGCTCGTCCACGATCTTCGCCTCGAATCCGGGAACCACCTTGCCAGTTGCGCCGGGCCTGACCTCATCCACGCGCGCCGAAATGAAGATGTGCAGCATCTCGGTCGCACCAATCCCGTCCTGCAAGGTGATGCCGGTCGCGGCTTTCCACGCTTCGAACGTGGCGAGCGGCAGCGCCTCCCCCGCCGACACGCAGACGCGCAGCGTTTCGGTCGCGCCCTTCTGCATCTTGCCAAGCATGGCGCGATAGGCCGTCGGCGCGGTGAAACAGATCGTCGGCTTCAGCCTGTCCATCGCCGCCAGCAGATCATCAGGCGACACTTTTTCCAGCAGGATGGTCGACGCGCCGACGCGCAGCGGAAACAGCACCAGGCCGCCCAGCCCGAAGGTGAAGGCCAGAGGCGGCGAGCCGATGAACCGGTCATCAGCCCGCGCTTTCAGGACATGGGCACCGTAGCTGTCACAGATGGCCAGCAGGTCGCGGTGAACGTGCATGGTGGCCTTGGGCTCGCCCGTGGTGCCGGAGGTGAAGCCAATCAGACAGACATCGTCAGCCGCCGTGTCGCAGGCGGCAAATTCATCCGGCGCATCGCCCATCAGCGCGTCAAGCTCGCTGCCAAACGTCACGATGCGAGTCAGGCCTGGCTCGGTGGCAGCCGTCCTATGCAGGTCGGCCACAAGGCGCGGGTCGCACAGCGCCAGCACGATCCGCGCCTTCCGCACAATGAAACCGAGTTCCCTGGCGCGCAGCATCGGCATGCTCGCCACCACGATGCCACCTGCCTTGAGGATGGCGAGATACACCGCGGCCAGCATCGGGCTGTTCGGCGCGCGCAACAGCACCCGGTGTCCGGGCTTCACTCCGAGCTGGCGTGTGAGCACATGGGCGATGCGGTTCACGTAGCCTGCCGTCTCGGCATAGCTCCAGACCGTGCCATCCTCGGCCACCATGCAGGCGGCAGCGCCATGGCCAGCCGCAAGATGGCTGTCCAGAAGTTCGCTGACCGCGTTCAGGCGGGCGGGATAATCGAGTTCGGGCAGGCTGAAGACGAAATCGGGCCATTGATCGCGGGGCGGCAGATGGTCCCGCGCAAAACTGTCCTCATGGGCGCTTGTGGCCATGTCCGCCCTCCTGCCCGGATGCAGCGCTGGCCATGGCGGCATGTTCCGCCAGCAACGACCGCGCGATGATGACCTTCTGCACCTCGGTCGCGCCCTCATAGATGCGCAGCGCCCTCACCTCGCGGTAAAGCTCCTCGACCTTCGCGCCAACCCGCACGCCCTCGCCACCGAATATCTGGATCGCCCGGTCGATGACACGCTGCGCCATTTCGGTCGCGAACATCTTGGCCATCGCGGCCTCCCGCGTGATCCGCGCCGCGCCCATGTCCTTGGTCCAGGCGGCGCGGTAGATCAGCAGGGCCGCGGCATCAATGTCCGTCGCGCTGTCAGCCAGCGAGGCCTGCGTGAGTTGCAAATCAGCCAGCACGCCGCCCATCATGGGCCGGGTTGCAGCGCGCGCCGTCGCCTCGTCCAGTGCCCGCCGCGCCATGCCCAGCGCAGCAGCACCGACTGTGGAGCGGAACACGTCCAGCGTCGCCATGGCAATCTTGAAACCCTCCCCGCTGCCCCCGATGCGCTGGCTCAGGGCCACGCGGCAATCCGCAAAGCGCAAGGTGGCGAGCGGATGCGGCGCACTGACATCGATGCGGTTCGCGATCTCGAAGCCGGGCATTCCGGCATCCAGGACATAGGCGCTGATGTTGCGGGTGCCCTGCTCAACCTTGCCGGCCCCGGCACCGGTACCAGCACCATCGCGCGCAAACACCACGTAATGATCGGCGATGCCGCCATTGGAAATCCAGGTTTTCTCGCCATTCAGGCGCACATGTGCAGTGCCATCAGGCACGGCGGTGGTGGACATGGCGGCCACATCAGAACCGGCATCAGCCTCGGACAGTGCAAACGCCGCGATGGCCCTGCCCTCAGCGACGGGCGGCAGGTAGTGTGCCTTGAGTTCATCGGAGCCGAACAGGCTGATCGGACCCGTGCCAAGCCCCTGCATGGCAAAGGCGAAATCCGCCAGGCCGCCATGATAGGCCAGCGTCTCGCGGACAAGGCACAGCGCGCGCACATCCAGCGTGGCAGACGCCCCGCCATAGGCTGCAGGAACAGCATGGCGCAGGAAGCCCGCCTGCCCCAGCGCCGCCACAAGGCTGCGGCATGAGCTGTCGGCATCATGATGGTCGATCAGGCCCGGCACATGCCGTGCCGCCCATATGTCCAGCTCGCGCCTCAGCCCGCGATGCCTTTCGTCGAGAAAAGGCCAGTTCAGGAAGCTCTGATCCACCATGACCTGCCCTCAATCGCCCTTGAACACCGGCTCGCGCCGCGCGGCAAAAGCCTCATAGGCCCTGCGAAAATCCTGCGTGGTCATGCACAGGGCCTGAGCCACCGCTTCAGCCTTGATGGCCTCCTCAATGCTCATGGCCCATTCCATCGCGAGCATTTTCTTGGTCATCTCGTTGGCAAATGTCGGCCCGTGCGCTAGTCCGCGGGCCAGTGCGGTGGCATCTGCGACAACCGCATCAGGGGCCGCCAGCCGGGTGAAGAAGCCCCAGCGCTCGGCCTCCTCGCCGCCCATGACGCGCCCGGTGAACAGAAGTTCTGACGCACGGCCATAGCCGATGATGCGGGGCAACATGGCACAAGCCCCCATGTCGCAGCCAGCAAGACCCACCTTGTTGAACAGAAAGGCCACCTTTGCCCTAGCCGTGCCGATGCGCATGTCCGATGCCATGGCGATGATGGCCCCCGCGCCGACGCACACGCCATCGATCGCCGCCAGCACCGGCTGCGGGCAGGCGCGGATGGCCTTTACCAGATCGCCCGTCATCTCGGTGAATTTCAGAAGCCCTTTGGTGTCCTTGGCCAACAACGGCTGGATGATTTCGAACACATCACCGCCAGAGCAGAAATTGCCGCCCGCGCCGGTCACCACCACGGCTTTCACCGCGTCATCATCGGAAAGCTGGCGGAAGAACCGGACCAGTTCGGCATAACTCTCGAAGGTGAGCGGATTTTTCTTGTCAGGCCGGTTGAGTGTGACCGTCGCCACCTTGTCCGCCACAGCCAGATGGAAGTGTGCGGCCTGCCGCATGGGTTCACTCATGAATGATGTCCTGATTCAGGCCCGGATGAGGGCATTGTTGATGACAAATCCAGCTTGCCGTCCCTCTTCTGGCCTGCGCCGATATTGGCCCGCACCGAACCCTTCAGCTTGCCCAGAAGCGTCATGATCTGCTCGATGTCAGCATCCTCAAGCTGTGCGAACAGCTCCGCGATCCAGCCTTCATGCTGCAGGGCCATGGCGGCAAAAGCACGCTCGCCCACACTCGTCAGCCTGACATTGACGACGCGTCTGTCCATGGCGGACACCCGCCGCTCAAGCTGACCAGCCTCCACCAGACGCTCGACCAGCGCCGTCAGGTTGCCGTTGCTCACCATCATGCGGCTGGAAAGCTGGCTGAGCGTGAGGCCGTCCGGTGCCTTGTGCAACTGCGCCATCAGATCAAAACGCGGCAAGGTGACATCGAAGTCAGCCCGTAGCCTGGCCCTGATCTCGTCCTCCACCAGCGTCGTGCAGGTCAACAGGCGCAGCCAGAGCCTCAGCTCGGCCTTGTGGTCCCGCGGGCGCTCGAGGACCACGGTTTCAGCATCGATGAACATGGCGTTCGGATCATCCATCATTCAGATCTCCCCGCCGGACAGGCTCAGTGCGACACCGTTGATGCCCTTGGCGGCCGGGCTCGCCAGATAGACCACCGCTGCGGCGACCTCCTCAGGCGTGATCAACCGACCCTGGGGATTGGCGCTCGCAAGGGCCTGACGCGCCTGCTCAAGGCTCTTGCCGGTTTTTTCGGTGATGGTGCGCGCGGCATCGGCCACGAGATCCGTGTCTGTGTAGCCGGGGCAGACCGCGTTGACTGTCACGCCGGTCTTTGCGAGTTCCTGCGCCAATGAGCGCGTCAGCCCGACCACGCCATGCTTGGCGGCAGCGTAGGCGCTGGCATAGGCATAGCCTTTCAGCCCCGCCGTGCTGGCAATGCTGATGATCCGGCCCGAACCAGCCACGATCATATCCGGCAGAACCAGGCGCGTGAGCGTGAACACGCTTTCAAGGTTGAGCGCCAGCATGCGCCGCACCAGTCCTCCATCGGTGCGGGCGATGGCTGCCGTTTCCGCCCCGCCTGCATTGTTGACCAGAATATGGACAGGGCCATGAGCGACTGTGGCCCGCGCCACGCACGCTGCAAGCGCCGCCTCGTCGGTCACATCCGCCGCAAGGCGCAAACCCTCCGGCGCATCAAGATGCAGCCTGTCCCAGCTCCTCGCGACCAGAGAAAGCGTGGCACCCTCAGCGTTCAGGGCCTGTGCGATTGCCAGGCCGATGCCACGGCTCGCCCCGGTGATCAGGGCATGCTGTCCCACTAGGCTTGATACAGCACGGCTCGTTTCTTGGGCTCCTGACGGCATCGGCAGACCTGCAATGCGGCATGCCATGCAGTTGCATGGATGCCGATGTTTTAAGCCTAAAATATCTCGGTGCCAGTGCCAAGCCCCTCCCATCCAGCGGCTTGGCCTGCAACACGGCAAGGCAGACATGGCCTTGTTCAGACATGGCCTTGTTCGTTGAACGAACCGGGTTACGTTGACGCCATGTGCCACTTGGCCATTATCTGTTGCCCTTCCCGCCGTGCAGGTGATGCTCATGCCCCATGCCTTTCTTGTTGCCGGTGTCCGCACGCCGATCGGTCGCTATGCGGGTGCGCTCTCGTCTGTCAGGCCCGATGATCTGGCCGCCCATGTTGTCCGGGCGCTGATGGCGCGGCTGCCCCAAGTGCCAGCGTCCGCCATAGACGACATCATTCTGGGCTGCGCCAACCAGGCTGGCGAGGACAACCGCAATGTCGCGCGCATGGCGGCACTCCTGGGCGGGCTGGACGGCGTCACCGGCACCACGATCAACCGGCTGTGCGGGTCAGGTCTGGATGCAGTGGGGCAAGCTGCCCGCGCCGTCCGCACAGGCGAAGGCGACCTGATCATCGCCGGAGGTGTCGAAAGCATGTCTCGGGCGCCATTCGTGAGCCCCAAGTCGACAGAAGCCTTCTCGCGCAATGCCGAGATGTTCGACACGACAATCGGGTGGCGCTTCATCAACCCGAGGATGAAATCTGCGTTCGGCACCGATTCTATGCCCGAAACCGCCGAGAACGTCGCGGCGGAATTCGGCATTTCCCGTGCTGATCAGGATGCCTTCGCGTTCCGTTCGCAAATGCGCGCCCTGGCGGCCCATACCGGAGGCCGCCTTGCCCGCGAGATCGAGCCTGTCAGCATCCCACAGCGCAAGGGCGATCCTGTCATCGTCGCCGCAGACGAGCACCCTCGCGCCACGACCCTTGAATCACTCGCCAGGCTCGGAACGCCCTTCAGGAAGGATGGCGGCACGGTCACGGCCGGCAACGCATCAGGCGTCAATGACGGGGCCGCAGCGCTGATGATCGCATCTGAAGCAGCCTGCGACCGCCATGGCCTCATCCCGATCGCCCGCATCACCGGCATGGCAACCGCCGCCGTGCCCCCGCGCATCATGGGGATTGGCCCTGCGCCCGCGACGCTGAAGCTGCTGAAGCGGCACAGCCTCACCATCGCCGACATCGACATCATCGAGCTGAACGAAGCGTTTGCCGCGCAGGCGCTTGCCGTCACGCGCCAGCTTGGCCTTCCCGATGATGCGGCCCATGTGAACCCCCATGGCGGCGCCATTGCCCTTGGCCATCCCCTTGGCATGTCCGGCGCACGCCTCGCGCTCACGGCCGCCATCGAGCTGAAGGACCGGGGTGCCCGCCGCGCGCTCTGCACCATGTGCATCGGTGTCGGACAGGGCATCGCGCTTTTGCTGGAAGCGGCATGACAGGCCGCCCAGTTCGATGTTGCCGCCCGCTGGCGGATCAGCTATCCACATGGCTCGCGCATGCACCCGTAGCTCAGCTGGATAGAGCGCTGCCCTCCGAAGGCAGAGGTCACAGGTTCGAATCCTGTCGGGTGCGCCAATCTTTTCAATGACTTAGTAGTTTTTATCGCTGGTACTTTTAGTGTGGGGAACCACCGGGGAACCACGCTCGCGGAAATCTCAAGAAACCTGAAGTCAAACAAGACGCTTGAACGTATATACGTTTTGGCGTATGGAAACGTATGTCTTGGATTGTTTCCTTCCATCCTGATTTCGAGCCGGAGCTTTTAGCCATGGCAAAAGCGGTGCGGATCGAATTGCTTGCAAAGGCAAAATTGATCGAAGCGTTCGGCCCTTCTCTCAGGCGGCCCCATGCCGACACGTTGGAAGGCTCTAAGCACGCCAACATGAAAGAGCTTCGGTTCTCGGCTGATGGCGGTGAGTGGCGCGCGGCATTCGCATTCGATCCGGAGCGGAATGCCATTGTGCTGGTGGCGGGTGACAAGTCCGGTGTCTCTCAGGCGCGGTTCTATCGCTTGCTCATCGCCAAGGCCGATGCCCGGTTCGATGCACATCTCGAAGGGTTGAAAGGAACAAAGCCATGAAGACCTTGAACGACATAATCGTCGGTTTGCCGGAAGCGGAGCGTCTGGCCATCGAGGCCCGCGCCGCCGAATTGGTATCGGAAGAAATGACCCTTCGCGACATGCGCAAGGCGCTGGAGATGACACAAGAGACGGTGGCGGAAGCCCTTGGCATCAAGCAGGTGAACGTCTCGCAAATGGAAAAGCGATCCGACCTTCTGTTGTCCACCTTGCGGAAATACGTGAAGGCGATGGGCGGTGAACTGGAGCTTGTGGTGCGCTTCCCGGACCGGAAACCGATGAAGATCGCAGGGCTTGTGGCGTTGCAGGGGTAAAGTAAATTTTCGACAGGTAAGCCTTACTTCGCGAGCGGGCGTCCATGAAGCCAAGCGACAGCGTCAGAAAGTGTTATAGGAGATTGAATTGATCAGACTTGTAATTCTCACTTTTTTTCTTGCTGGCTGCGCTTCGGAAACGCCGAAACAGTATCCTCCTGCACCACCGCCAGGCGCACCAATCTGCGACAGACTGCTTCATGTAATGAATAGCCCAGCAATTGTTTGGGCAACTCCACTTCAACAGATGACAATCAGGGATGCAATTCGCGACAACCGCTGCATCCGTTAGACGGCAATTATCTATTTGAGAGCATGTTGTTAAGCGCTTTTTATCACTCTTAACCTGATGAAGTGGGCTAGCCACGCCTCCGTATCGCCGACAATCACGCCAACGCAATTTCTTTTCATGGAGGGGTTGTAATGGCGCTTAAACATGCAAGAAATGGCTAGCTTTGTTGATGCCGATGGCACGTTAAAAACTCATTGCTTCCCCCGGAATCCTAACACTCACGCGCCCGCGCGCACTGGCCCTGAAATTCATCGCCCTTGGCCTTCGCCCATCGTCTGCGCTGCGCTTCGGCGATCCTTTGCCGTCCTTCTGGCGTTTGCGGTCTTGTACTCATTCCGCCGTGGAAGCGGCAACACTACTTTCCCGGAATGGGCTCCGTAGGGCATGGCTTGCCATTGGTACGGATCGCGTTTTTTCGCTCGTTGCTGCATCAAGATTCAGCGCTTTGGCCGGTTGCATGATGCGAAGGGCCGCGGCCCGACGAATTGTGTTGGACGCCGAGTTCAATGATCTCGTCCGCCACCGCCGTGACGAGGTTTTGTTGGTGGCTGATCATCACCAGCGACAGGCCATCTTCAGCCACGATCTCACGGAGCAACATCATGGTTTGCTGCTAAACAATCGGATCGAGGCGCGAGGTTGGCTCGTCGGCGACAATCAGCGCGGGGTTCATCAGCAGCAGCCTTGCCAGCGCGAGGCGCTGTGCTTCGCCGCCTGAGACTTCATCAACACGGCGCGTCAGAAGTTGCGGGTTCAG
>JANMIB010000049.1:0-2113 GCA_031375605.1 Allobosea sp.
GGTTTTGTGAGAAAGTGGCAGGGCTTGGTTCAGCCCTGCCTCAAGACCGATGAAGGTCAGATCGTGTACTGCTTCAAGGGCGGAAAGCCATTGAACGCCACGGCTGAATAAGGCACGGGTGCCTACACCACGACTTATTCAGCCGTGGCGTTCAATGGCTTTCCGCCCTTGAAGCAGTATACGATCTGACCGTCATCGGTCTTGAGGCAGGGCTGAACCAAGCCCTGCCGCTTTCTCACAAAACCTGTCGTTTGTGGTCCGCGCGCCCTTTCGCGCGGGATCGTCCTGTTTCGGCAGGCGGTGAAGGAGGTCTGCCATGGTCATGATCCGTGATGAAGTTGCCGGTGATGTCGCTGCCCGCGAGATGCTGCTTGATGCGTCGTTCGGCCATGCCCGATTTGAGAAGACCTCCGAACGCCTGCGCGAAGGCCGCGAACCTGCGCGCGGGCTGAAGCTGAGTGTTGTGCTGGAAGGCGAACTCGCGGGTACGGTCCGCCTGTGGCATGTCGAGGCTGGCACAGCTGGCAACGGGCTGTTGCTTGGTCCGCTTGCGGTCGATGAGGGCAAGCGCGGGCATGGGCTTGGCGCCCGTTTGATGCGCGAGGCCTTGTGGCGTGCGGCCCGCATGGGCCATCGTTTCGTGCTGCTGGTCGGCGATCTGCCATACTACCAGCGCTTCGGCTTCGAGCTTGCCCCCATGGCGCTGGGCCTGCCGGGCCAGGTGGACCGCGCGCGCTTTCTTGCCTTCGAGATCATTCCCGGCGCTCTTTCGGGTGCCAGCGGCATGGTGGTCGCCACAGGTGAAAGAACCGATCGACGTCACACGGCCCGCGAACTCGCTCTGGCAGCCTGAACCATGCTCGGTTTTGTCCTCAGACGGCTGACATGGCTCGTCGTCGCGGCGCTGATCGCCCTGTCCATCGCACAGCGCCGCCCCATGCCGAATGCGGCGTTGATGGACGAATGAGATCGGGCTGTCGCGACCGGCGTTCAGAACGGCCTGTGCCACAAAAGGTTGACGCAGGTCTCTTCTTGCCGTTTGAGACGCTTCACAACCATGCCTGCCGCTTCTGGCGGGCCTTCCATCCATCTTGCGCCTGCCGCATCCAAGGATAACCGACCATGACCTCGTCAGATGCTTCGTCAGATGTTTCCTGGCCCCTCCACGCCACCATCAAGGGTCCGATCGTGATGATCGGCTTCGGCTCCATCGGGCGCGGCACGCTGCCGCTGATCGAGCGGCACTTCAACTATGACAAGAGCCGTTTTGTCGTGATCGATCCGGATGACGCGGACCGGGCGCTGCTCGACGAGCGCGGCATCCGCTTCATCCAGACCGCCGTGACGCGCGAGAACTACAGCGATCTGCTGACGCCGCTGCTCAAAGCCGGCCGGGGCCAAGGCTTTTGCGTCAACCTTTCAGTGGACACGTCTTCGCTCGAACTGATGGAATACTGCCGCTCCATTGGCGTGCTTTACATCGATACGGTGATCGAGCCTTGGCCGGGTTTTTACTTCGACAACTCAGGTGGCAATGCGGCGCGCACGAATTATGCCCTGCGCGAAACCGTGCTGGCCGCCAAGCGCAAGAAGAAGGGCGGCACCACGGCTGTCTCGTGTTGCGGGGCCAATCCGGGCATGGTGTCGTGGTTTGTCAAGCAGGCGCTGGTCAACCTGGCGAGTGATCTCAAGATCAAGTTCACCGAGCCGACGACCCGTGCCGAATGGGGCGCGCTGATGCAGACCGTGGGCGTCAAGGGCATCCATATCGCCGAGCGCGACACCCAGCGTGCCAAGCAGCCGAAGCCGCGCGATGTGTTCGTGAATACCTGGTCAGTGGAAGGTTTCCTGTCCGAAGGCATGCAGCCGGCCGAACTAGGCTGGGGTACGCACGAGACCTGGATGCCGAAGAACGCCAAGAAGCACGCCAAGGGCTGCAAGGCGGCGATCTATCTCGAACAGCCCGGTGCCAACACGCGCGTGCGCTCATGGTGCCCGACGCCGGGGCCGCAATATGGCTTCCTCGTGACCCATAACGAGTCGATCTCGATTGCGGACTACTTCACTGTGAAGGAGAACGGCAAGGCGGTGTATCGCCCGACTTGCCATTATG
>JANMIB010000063.1:0-7655 GCA_031375605.1 Allobosea sp.
CGGGCTTGATCCAGACGCGGGCAATGGCATTCTTGCGCTTGCCGGTGGCATAGGCGCGGCCCTGCTTGTCAAGCTTCTGAACATGCTTGGGAGCTTCAACGGGGGCAGCAGAGCCGCCCGTGAGCTGATCGAGGGACTGAAGGATTTCGGCCATGCTCAAGCCCTCGCATTCTTGCGGTTGAGTGCTGCAACATCCATGGCTTCAGGCTGCTGGGCAGCGTGCGGATGCTCCGTGCCCTTGTAGACGCGCAGATTGCCGAACTGGGTCCGGCCAAGCGGCCCGCGTGGCAGCATGCGCTGCACAGCCTTCTCGACGATACGCTCCGGAAAGCGACCTTCGAGAATGAACTTGGCAGAGCGTTCCTTGATGCCGCCGATGTAACCAGTGTGGTGATAATACACCTTCTGGTCCTTCTTGCGGCCTGTCAGCAACACCTTCTCGGCGTTGATGACGATGACGTTGTCGCCACAGTCGACGTGGGGAGTGAACGAAGCCTTCGTCTTGCCGCGCAGACGCATGGCAACGAGAGAGGCCAGACGACCGACCACAAGGCCGGAACCGTCGATCACAACCCACTTCTTTTCGACTTCGGCGGGCTTCAGCGAGCGTGTCGCTGTGGTGAGCGCTGTCATGACAGTCTCCTACCCGTTGGAGGACGTTGGAAATGAATGCCGCCATGGCTTGTGGGCCATGGCGGCGGTGTGGATGGTGTATGAGGGAAGGCATGAAGGTTGTCAACGGAAGAAAACGTCGTCTTGCATGCTAACATGTTCTTTATCATGTGTTATTTAAATACGGTATCATTATACCTTATTATGATGCCTGTCATCGGGAGCGCAGCGAAGCAATCCAACGGGTGGGCGCTCCAAGCCTGGATTGCTTCGCTGCGCTCGCAATGACGACTATGTCCTGTCCGGTATCGAGTACGTCCCTGTCGCATGGCACACCATGTCGGTGCTGCCATCTGAATAGATCGACACCTCGCCCACCGCGAGGCGCTTGCCGAGCTTGAGCAAGCGACATTCGCCGATCAAGCCTGCCTGGCCGGGTTTGCGCAAGAAGTTGAAAGACAGGTTCGTCGTCACGGCAAGGCCCACCGGGCCGATCTGGGCCAGCACAGCCACATAAAGCGCGAGGTCAGCCAGCGCCATCATGGTCGGTCCGGAGATCGTGCCGCCGGGGCGGATCAGCTTTTCATGATAGTCACATCGCAGCCGCGCGCTCAGCGGGCCAACCGCTTCGACGTGATAGGTCTTGCCGCCGTAGTGGATTTGCGGAAATTCCAGCTCCAGGAAGGCGTCGATTTCGGCAGCGGTCATCTTGGTCATGTTTGCATTCGCCGAAAGGGAGTTGTGGAATCTGCGCAACACTTCGCGGCATGGGATGGCCGGGTCAAGCCCGGCCATGACGTTGCCTTCGAATGGCGCTATGCTTGCCAGGCTGTCGCCAAACGGACCAACGCCATGAACATCCAGACCGCCCTGCCCTTTGTCCTGCGCCACGATGAGGGTGGCATTGCCTCGCTGACACTCAATCGTGCCATGCAGCGCAACCCACTTTCCGAGGGCATGCTGGCAGCATTGACCGCGGAGCTTGCAGCAATCGGGTCGGACAAAGCAGCCAAAGCCGTGATCATCTGCGCAGACGGCCCGGTCTTCTCGGCAGGCCATGACCTAAAGGAAATGAGCGCGCGCCGCGCTGATCCTGACCGGGGCCGCGCCTATTTCACTGACATACTCGGGCGCTGCGCTGCCATGATGCAGGCCATCGCGCATCTGCCGCAGCCCGTGATTGCAGCAGTCGAAGGCGTTGCGACCGCAGCGGGCTGCCAGCTTGTCGCAAGCTGTGATCTGGCCGTGGCGGGGGCGAAGGCGCAGTTCTGCACGCCGGGTGTCCATATCGGCCTGTTCTGTTCGACGCCGATGGTGCCACTCTCGCGCAACCTGTCGAGCAAGCACGCCATGGAGATGCTGCTTCTGGGCGAGATGGTGAGTGCGGATGACGCGGCCCGCATGGGGCTTGTCAACCGCGTGGTGCGGGCTGGTGGTGCGCTGGCGGAAGCCACCCGGCTGGCGGCGATCATCGCTTCAAAATCGCCCGCCACCGTCCGGACCGGCAAACGCACTTTCCATGAGCAGCGCAATATGACGATGGCTCACGCCTACACACACGCCACAACGGTGATGGTGGAGAACATGCTGGCCCGCGATGCTGAGGAAGGCATCGGTGCCTTCATGGAAAAGCGCGAGCCGACATGGGAGGGCTGAGTCCCGTCTTGTGCGGCTGGACGATAACCTGACCTTATCACGCAGCTTGACCGCTCGCAGCAAACACGCCACGTTCGGATTGCAATCCGGCTGGGCGTCAGGTTGCGCCATGGCTCCGGCGGGAGCGGATTGATCCTTGAGATGCGGGCAGCCTTCACCGCAGAAAATCTCCCATGCTCCTGCCTGTCTCCCAGGAAATCGCCCTCGCGATCCTCATGTTCTTTGGCGCTTTGCTCTATTCCAGCGTCGGTCACGCCGGCTCGTCCGCCTATCAGGCCGCCATGGCCTTGTTCGGTGTGGCCCCTGCCGTGATGCGGCCTGTGGCGCTGTCGCTCAACGTCATCGTGGCGTCGCTTGGCACCATCCGTTATTCGCGCAGCGGCCTGACAGACTGGCGCATGCTGGTGCCGCTTCTCATCGGCTCGGTGCCTGCAGCTTTCATGGCCGGCGGCGTGAAGCTCCCGCCCGAGATTTTCAGGCCGCTGCTCGGCTGTGTCCTGCTGTTCACCGCCTTCAGGCTGCTGTGGCCAGGTGCATTCAGGTTCAATGTGGTGGCCACTGCCCCGCGCTGGTGGCTGGCCCTTCTCTCAGGGGCCATCATCGGCGCGCTGGCGGGATTGACCGGGACAGGGGGCGGCATTTTCCTGTCGCCGCTGTTGCTGTTCCTGGGCTGGTCCGAAACCCGGCGCGCGTCCGGCACGGCGGCGGCCTTCATCCTGTTCAATTCCATCGCAGGACTTGCCGGCAATTATCTGGCCGTGCGCCAGTTGCCGCCTGACCTGTGGATTTTCGCAGCTGCCGTGCTGGCTGGCGGCATCATCGGCACCACGCTCGGAATCTCGAAACTGGCAACCGAATGGCTGCTGAGAGCGCTTGGGCTGGTGCTTGTCATCGCAGCCGCAAAGCTCATCCTTGGCTGAGGGTGCCGCGTGTTCTGGCCTTCATGCCCCTTGCAACCTTGGCCGTTTCCAGCCACCTCTTGAGCATGAACCACGACACATATGACGACGCCTATATCCGCGACATCCTGACATCCGTGAAGCGCATCGCACTGGTCGGGGCCTCGGCCAATGAGGCCCGGCCCAGCTTCATCGTGACCAAGTACCTGCTGGACAAAGGCTATGACGTCATCCCCGTCAATCCGGGCCTTGCCGGTCAGACCCTGCTTGGCAGGACTGTGCATGGCACGCTTCAGGACATTGTCGGCCCCATCGACATGGTCGAGATCTTCCGCAATTCAGAGGCTGCAGGTCCGATCACGGACGAGGCGCTGGCGCTTGAGCCGCTGCCGAAGGTGATCTGGATGCAGCTTTCAGTCCGCAACGACGAGGCCGCCGCGCGGGCCGAGGCGCTTGGCGTCAAGGTCGTGATGAACCGCTGCCCCAAGATCGAATATGGTCGCATGTCCGGCGAAATCGGCTGGCAGGGCATCAACTCGCGCATCCTGTCCTCGAAGAAGCCGACACTGGCCGGCAAGGGCTTTCAAAAGTTCACGATCTCGCGGTAGCGATGCTGTGTTGAATAATGGGGTTTGGGATCGGCGGCGCCGCCCCCGAAATGACGGCAAGTTTTCAGGACGCGCATCTGCCTGATTGACAAGAATTCGTCGTTCGATAAAAAGAACGAACTGTTCTTTTGTCCTTGTCAGGAGCGCTGCTCATGTCAGCCAAGCATCCCGGTTTTTCGACCCTTGCCATTCATGCAGGCGCATCGCCCGATGCGGCCACCGGCGCGCGGGCCACGCCGATCTACCAGACTTCGTCGTTCGTGTTCGATGATGTGGACCATGCCGCGTCCCTGTTCGGGCTGCAGGCCTTCGGCAACATCTACACCCGTATCGGCAACCCGACCAATGCGGTGCTGGAAGAGCGCGTGGCGGCGCTGGAAGGCGGCACGGCGGCGCTCGCGGTCGCATCAGGCCATGCGGCCGAGTTCCTGACCTTCCATTGCCTGATGCAGCCGGGCGATGAGTTCATCGCCGCAAAAAAGCTCTATGGCGGCTCGATCAACCAGTTCAACAATGCATATAAGAATTTCGGCTGGAATGTTGTCTGGGCCGACTCAGACGACCCGTCCACGTTCGAGGCGGCTTTGACCGAGCGGACCAAGGCGATCTTCATTGAATCGATTGCCAATCCGGGCGGGGTGATCGTGGACATCGAGGCCATCGCGAAGATTGCCAAGAAGGCCAACATCCCGCTGATCGTCGACAACACCATGGCCACGCCGTATCTGATCAAGCCGTTCGAGTTTGGCGCAGACATCGTGATCCACTCCCTCACCAAGTTTCTTGGCGGGCATGGCAACTCCATCGGTGGGATTCTCGTCGATGGCGGCTCGTTCAACTGGGTCGGCGACAAGCGCTACCCGATGCTCTCGGCCCCACGGCCTGAATACAACGGCATGGTGCTGGGCGAGACCTTCGGCAATTTCGCCTTCGCGATTGCGGCGCGCGTCTTGAGCCTGCGCGATCTTGGCCCGGCGCTTTCGCCGTTCAACGCCTTCCTGTTGCTCACCGGCATCGAGACGCTGCCGCTGCGCATGCAGCGCCATTGCGACAATGCGCTCACGGTGGCAACCCACCTGAGCACGCATGCGGCGATTGACTGGGTCAATTATCCGGGCCTGCCAGGCGATCGTTATCACAACCTCGCCAAGCGCTATTCCCCAAAAGGGTCGGGCGCAGTTTTCACCATCGGCCTCAAGGGCGGCTATCAGGCAGGCGTGAAACTGGTCACGAACCTCAAGCTGTTCAGCCATCTGGCCAACATCGGCGACACGCGCTCACTGGTGATCCACCCCGCCTCGACCACTCACAAGCAGCTCACCGACGCGCAGCGAAGTGCAGCTGGTGCAGGCTCCGAAGTGGTGCGCCTGTCGATCGGCATCGAGGATGCCGCCGACATCATCGCCGATCTTGATCAGGCGCTGGCGGCTTGAGCAACATCGACCCTGCCTCCTGGGGCCTCAACACGCTTGCCGTGCATGCAGGGGCGAGCCCATGTCCGGCAACCGGGGCCCGTATCACGCCGATCTACCAGACCAACGGCTTTGTGTTCGATGATCTCGATCACGGGGCTGACATCTTCAATCTCAAGCGCGCTGGTTTCTCGTATTCGCGGGGCGCAAACCCCACAACGGCAGCCCTTGAACGTCGCATTGCCGCGCTTGAAGGCGGAACCGGCGCGATTGCCGTCGCATCCGGCCAGTCTGCGCTACTACTGATCGTCTCGACGCTGTGTGCCACGGGGGATCGCTATGTTTCCGCCAACCGCATCTTCGGCGGCTCGCTGTCATTGTCCAAGCGGCTGGAAAGCCGCTTCGGCATCGGCGTGGACTGGGCCGCCCCGACTGCTGCTGACATCGAAGCCGTCATCGGCCCGAAAACACGCGGTATTTTCATCGAAAGTGTGATCAACCCCACCGGCGAGGTCGTTGACCTACCTGGCATCGCGGCGGTGGCGAAAAAGCACAACATCCCGCTGGTGGTCGACAACACGCTGGCGACACCTGCCCTGCTGCGCCCCATCGAGCATGGTGCCGACATCGTCTGGCATTCAGCCTCGAAGTTCCTCGCAGGATCAGGGCAGGCCATTGGCGGGCTGATCGTGGACGGCGGCAGCTTCAACTTTGCGGGCGATGGCCGTTTTGACCTGATCAGCGGACCGTGGGCCGAATACGACAATCTTGTCATTCCGGACGCCTATCCGAAAACCGCCTTCATGACGGCCTGCCGCCTGATCGGCCTGCGGGAGTTCGGCCCCGGCATGGCGGCAACCACCGCGTTTCTGATCCTGATGGGGTGCGAAACCCTGCCGCTGCGCATGAGGAAGCATTGCGAGAATGCCGAGGCGCTGGCCGCGCATCTGGCCGCACATCCGGCCATCGATGCTGTCTCGCTGCCCTCCCTGCCGACAAGCCCGAACCACAACCTCGCACGCGCTGTCTGCCCGGACGGGCTTGGCTCGATCTTCGTTGTCACGCTGAGGGGCGGCGAGCCTGGCGCACGCAGCGCCCTCAAGCAGCTCAAGCTGTTCTCGCATCTGGTGAATATCGGCGAAACCAAATCACTGGTGTCGCACCCGGCCTCGACCACGCATCGCACGCTCACTGCCGATGAGCGTGAAGCCTTCGGCATTTCGGGCGGGACGCTGAGGATTTCGGTGGGGCTGGAAGACATCGCCGACCTGACCGCCGACTGGGATCAGGCGCTGGCGGCTTGAGGGATCAGCCCCTCGCCTGCTCGGCATGCCGCGCGGCAACGCCAAGGAGCAAAACGGCAAAACCCTGATGCGCCAACCCGGCCCAGAGCGGCACCTGCAGCAGCAGCGTGACCACGCCGAGCGCGGCCTGACAGAGCACCAACCCCGCCAGCATATGCGCACGGAAGGCGGCATCTGATCGGGGTGCAAGGCGCCACGTGGTCAGGACATGCCACAATGCCAGCGCCAGCAGCAGATAGGCCCCCGTGCGATGGTTGAACTGGACCAGCGCCACATTGGCCGCGAAGTTCTGCAGCCATGGCGTTTGCGCAAACAGCGCCTGCCATGAAGGTGCAAGGCCACCATCCATGAGTGGCCAGGTGTTGTAGGCAAGACCTGCATCCAGCCCCGCAACCAGCCCACCGAGCGCGATCTGTGCGAACAGGCCGCCAAGCATCAATTTTGCGCCCAAGCCGACACGCAAAGGAACGGTGGCCTTTTGCCCACCCAGCCGCGACCACATCCAGATGATGCTGGTGAAGATGATGCAGGCCAGCGTGAGATGGAGTGTCAGCTTGATTGGTGCCACCGAAACCATGCCGGTCTGGAGGCCGGAATGCACCATGAGCCAACCGATTGCAGCCTGCAGGCCACCAAGCGCGCCGATGAACGCCAGCGTCCAGAACAGCCTGCCGCGAACGATGCCCTTTGCTGCAAACCAGAGCAGCGGCACAAACCAGGCCACGCCGATGAAACGGCCAAACTGCCGGTGGCCCCATTCCCACCAGAAGATGAACTTGAACTCTTCGAGAGACATGCCCTGGTTCATGAGCTTGTACTGCGAGATCTGCCGGTACTTTTCGAACTCGATGGCCCAAGCCGCCTCGCTGAATGGCGGGATCGCCCCCATCAAGGGCTTCCATTCGGTGATCGCAAGGCCGGAATCGGTCAGCCGCGTCGCCCCGCCGACCAGCACCATGCAGAACACCAGCACAGCCATCACCGCAAGCCAGGTGCGCACCTGCACCATGCTGGCGGTGCGGACGACTTGTGTCGAAGCCTCGTGATAGGTCGCGGTTGTCATGACGGTCGGTTTTAGCTCCGTCAGTCCACAAGCTCAAGGCGCGTTTGCGCGCAGGAGTCGAAGCGGAAGCGCCCTCTCCCGTCACGGCGTCGCCGCGCCAC
>JANMIB010000094.1:0-4778 GCA_031375605.1 Allobosea sp.
GTCACCACCTCGCCGTGCGCGCCGATGCGCTCGACGAGGCCAAGCCGTCGGCGGCGCGGCACCAGCGGCGTGCGCGTTTCAGGCTTCAGGCCGTAGACATCCTTCCGGGCATGGCGGCCGATCTCCAGCACGTCCTCGAAACCGGCCGTGGTGATCAGTGCCGCCTCCGGCAGGTTGCGGGTCAGCACCGCGTTGGTCGCGATCGTGGTGCCGTGCATAACGAGCCGGACATCAGCCAACTCAAAGCCGAACTGACCGGCCGCGCCCACCACCGCCGACATGAAGCCGATGGAGAAGTCTTCCGGCGTGGTCGGCACCTTGTAGCTGCGGCGCGCTCCCGTCGCCAGATCGAGACACTCAAGGTCAGTGAAGGTGCCGCCGATATCAATGCCCAGCTTCACTCCATTCGGTCCATGCATGGGAGAGGGGGCTTTCAGGGATGCGGACATGCGAAAGGGCAGGGTTTGCCACGTGCGCAACCGATGAGCTGGTCTGCAAAGCCACCACACATCCGCCGCAATCACAATCCCCAAAAATGCACGGCTGACAGCTATGCGCCAACACAGTTGGACATGAGTGTTCTTGCTGACCGCCGACACATGGCGACAATTCAAGGGCTTGATCGCCGCATGGCCGAGTTCCGCGAGACTCCCCGTGAACCCCGCGCGGAGCGACAGGCTGCCGATTTGGCTGCGCTGGGTACCGGATTTCTCCTGCAAAGACAGCGCTTCTCGTTCTAGCGGTCCGTTTGCTGCCGAGACGCGGGTTTGGCTCATCCGGCGCGCCATGCGCTGGCACACAAGATTGAGCCGCAGGGTCGCAAGCTCCAAACCCGTCGAGCAGGCGAAGGTCTCGTTCTCATGCCAGGCGACAGCCTCGGCGTGGGGGGCCATCGGGTTGCGGTATCCGGCGGCGATGACACATTCCTGACAGATGTGCAGGTCGGCTTCACCGAAAGCCTTGGCTTCGTTGCCGTCTGTCGAGACCGCGCATCACCGGCGTGACTGTCACGCCGTGCAGGATAATCGAGATCAGCACGATGAACGAGACAACGCTCCACAACAGGTCAGCGTCCTGAAACGGAGCTTTCTGGAGTGCGAACGCCAAATAGTAGACCGTGCTAAGGCCCCGGATGCCGTAAAAGCTGATCACGGCTCGTTCCCGCCTCGTGCAGACGCCGCCGCCCAGCGACATCCAGGCTGCCAACGTCCTGACCAGAAAGATCGCCATCAGGCCAAATCCCGCTCCACTCCATGTCAAAGCCTCAAGCAGGCCTCCCGTGGTGAGCGCGCCGCCAAAAAGCACGAGCATCGCCATCATCAGCAAACGTTCCGTCTGTTCGACAAAATCATGCAGCGTGGTGTGGTATGTGTGCGAGCGTTCCGCGTTGCGAATGAAAAGCGCCGTCACGAACACGGCGAGGAAGCCGTAACCATGGGCCAGTTCCGTCAGGCCATACGAAAGGCATGTGACGCCTAGCGCGACAAAACCGTCACCCGTGCGCGCCAGCTTGGTGCGGTTGGGCATGTGGAACATCAGCCACCCGACAACCCAGCCTATCGCGCCACCGGCCAAAAGACCGACCGCGATTTTCAGGACGACGCGATCAGCCAGCCAGACACCGAACCAGCTTTCGCCGCTTTCGGCAGCCAAGGCCAGGAAGATTGCCGCATGGACGAACGGAAAGGCCAGTGCGTCGTTGAGCCCGGCTTCCGACGTCAAAGCAAACCGGGTCGTGTCCTGCTTGCCTTCGCCCGGCGCACCCACCTGGATGTCACTGGCCAGCACCGGATCGGTGGGTGCCAGCGAAGAGGCCAGCAGCAGCGCCGCAGCCAGGCCAAGACCAAGCATCCAATGCGCCATTGCGGTCAGCGCGAGAATGGTCAGCGGCATCGCGATGCCGAGAAGACGCCACGTGATCATCCACGAACGCCAGCCGATGATGCGGTCGATCTTCAGGCCCGCGCCCATCAGCGATATGATGACAATCAGCTCGGTCAGTCGCTCGATGACCGCGAGGTTCTCCCTCGGATGCGGCGGTGCGGCAGGCGCGCCCGGCAACATGAACAGCACCGCTCCAAGTGCCACGCACAGCATGGGCAATGAAAGAGGGGCCTGCTTCAACACCATCGGCAGCCACGCCGTCAGCAACACCAAACATCCGAAGGCAACGAGCACGACGATATAGGCATCCATGCCCGTCACCCTTGTCCTGCCGCGAACTCACGGCCACTTACGCCGACAAACGTGCCGCGATTTCAGAACAACATGCGCTAATTGTCATGCAGGCATCTTGCCATCGGCTACAGCGCAACTTTCCTGTTCTCGCCCATGTCAGGCTTCGAGCCTGTGACCAGCGAAACAGCCATTTTTGCAAGTGTCACGACGCCGGGCGGCCCGTCCCAGTATTCAGCGGTTGTTGGGGTCGCGCAGATGACAACCACGTCAGCATGCTCGGGGCCTTCAGGCCAGAATGTCTGCGCGCCTGGATTCCACAGTCTTTTGATCAGGTCGCGGTCGGTCGAGAGTGTGGCTGTCGCTGAGGTCGAGACGAACTGTCTTGAGCCGTCGCTGTAATTCAGAAGCACGGTCGGGAGCGCGGCGATGGCGGTGAGCTGTTCTGATGTCGCGCCAGACAGGATGTAGATCGTGTCCTCGTCTTGCTTGACGATCGACGACATCGGCCTGGCCCTCATGCCCTCTTCCCGCTCTGCGACCAGAAAGCAGAAATCGAGGGCCTCCATCATTTTCCATGCGGTTTGTACGGCGTCTGTCATCTGTGTGATCCTGAAAGTGTGTTGAAAATTGCGCATGTGACCGCAACAACACATCTCAAACTCGCGCAGGGTGATCCTGTTCCCGATCCCCGTTGCATGTCGGCGGATGATATGTGGTTCACGTCGCCCACGCCACGTTTGTGAAGCCTTGTCGAAGCTGCTCCTGGGCAGCGCGGGCGCGAATTAGCATGTCTGGGGGCTGCGACAACGCAACTCCGACACCTCCGGAACCACTCTGGTAGTATCGCGTTCTGGTCTGATTGATGGAGAAGCGTGATGCAACCGAGTAAACTTGAAGTCAGATCCGTGACCAAGACCTTCGGTGCCTTCAAGGCGCTGGACCAGATTTCGCTCACGCTTGAGCCAGGCGAACTGGTTTCCATCCTCGGCCCGTCAGGATGTGGCAAATCCACGCTCCTGCGCGTCATCGCCGGCCTTGATGATGCGGATGTTGGCGATGTGCTGATCGGCGAGCAGGCAATGGGCGGGGTTTCGCCCAAGAACCGGGGGGTGGCCTTCGTCTTCCAGAGCTACGCGCTTTATCCGCACCTGAGCAGCTACGACAACATCGCCGCGCCACTCGTGATGCGGGAACTGGGTGCCTTCGAGCGCTTGCCCATTGTCGGAAAACGTCTGCCCAAGTCGCGCGCGAAGCACGAGGCTATCGACAGCCGGGTCAAGGCCGTGGCGGAACTGCTCAAGATCGAGCCTTACCTCAGCCGTAGACCATCCGAGCTTTCCGGCGGGCAGCGCCAGCGCGTCGCGCTGGGACGTGCCTTGATCCGCGAACCGAAGTTGTTCTTGCTGGATGAACCCTTTGCCAATCTCGATGCCTCGTTGCGCAATCACACGCGGGCTGAATTGTCGACGCTGCAGAAGCGCCTGGGGACCACCACCGTCTTCGTGACCCACGACCAGACAGAAGCGATGGCGCTGTCAGACCGCATCGCACTGATGTTTGACGGCGCGATCCGCCAGATCGGCACGCCGGACGATCTCTACCGCAACCCGGTCGATCTCGACGTGGCGACATTCCTGTCCCAACCTTATCTGAACGTGCTGCCTGCGCGGATCGTGATTTCCGGCCATGCCCTGATCGCAGGCCAGCATGTGGCCATCGACGATGCCGACAAGTCCGGCGCCACAGGCACTGTCGGCTTCAGGCCAGAGCATTGCTCGCTGCATCAGCGAAAGGTGCCCGGCACGCTGGCTGTCAACATCGAGCGGCTCGAGCATGCCGGGGCCGAAGCGCATGTCTTCGCCCGGCTGGAAAAGTCTGGCGAATTGTGCGTTGTGCGCATTCCTTCGGGCACGATGGTGGACTGGGTGCCCGGCACGTCGGCCTGGCTGGGCATCAATCCGGCCGAGGGCTGGTTCTTTCCGCGCGCGGCCAGACGGCGCGAAGCGGAGATGCAAACCGCCTTTGCTTCGGCCTGACGACATGCACGCTGCCACCCTTGCCCCGGCGATCACGGCTCGGATCCGGGCCGTTCCGTCCATCAGATTGCGCGCGCAAAGGCGTGCGGGACTTCTGCTGGCGGCACCGGCAGCTCTCCTGCTTGTGGTGTTGGTGCTGCTGCCGTCGAGCGCCGTGATCGTGTTGTCCCTGACCGACTATCAGCTTGGTCTTGGCGAAAGTCATTTTGTGGGTGCTGATAATTACGCGGCGATGCTGAATGATCCGGCATTCCGCCAGAGCCTGCGCAACACTGCACTTTATGTCGCCACCGTCGCACCCTTGTCCATCGGGCTTGGTCTGGTCTTTGCGCTGATGATAGAGGCGCGCGTCACCTTCAAGGCGTGGTACAGGACGGCCTTCTTCCTGCCCGTGACGGCAACGCTTGTCGCCATGGCGACGGCATGGGAGGTCCTGTATCATCCAACCTTCGGCCTGCTCAACACGGTTCTTGCAGCGATTGGGATCAGCAAGGTCAGGTTTTTGGCAGACCCGGACATTGCGCTGTTTGCGTTGGCAGCCATCGGCATCTGGAAGCAGATCGG
>JANMIB010000097.1:0-8379 GCA_031375605.1 Allobosea sp.
ATCACCACCGTGATCACCTTCGCGCTCACACTGGTGGCATGGAATCGCTTCGACAGCGGCAGCGCGCAGTTTCAACTGATCGAAAGCCATGGCTGGCTCTCCGAGACCATCCGCTTCAAGCTCGGCGTCGATGGCTTCTCGATGCCGTTCGTGCTGCTCACGGCCTTCCTCATGCCGTTCTGCATTCTTGCTTCGTGGGAGAGCATCGAACATCGCATGAAGGAATACATGGTGGCGTTTCTCGTGCTGGAAACGCTGATGATCGGCGTCTTCGTCGCGCTCGATCTGGTGCTGTTTTACATCTTCTTCGAGGCTGGACTGATCCCGATGTTCCTGATCATCGGCATCTGGGGCGGAAAGCGCCGCATCTATGCCTCGTTCAAGTTCTTCCTCTACACCTTGCTCGGCTCGGTGCTGATGCTTCTCGCCATCATGGCGATGTACTGGAGCGCGGGCACCACTGACATCACGCTGCTGCTGGCCCACAAGTTCGGCAAGGAGTTGCAGACTTGGCTCTGGCTCGCGTTTTTTGCCTCGTTCGCGGTGAAGATGCCGATGTGGCCAGTGCACACCTGGCTGCCAGATGCGCACGTGGAAGCGCCGACCGCCGGTTCGGTCATCCTCGCCGGCATCCTTCTCAAGATGGGCGGTTACGGCTTTATCCGCTTCTCGATTCCGATGTTCCCGGACGCCTCGCAGTTCTTCGCGCCGATGGTGTTTGCGCTGTCGGTCATCGCCATCATCTACACGTCTCTGGTGGCGCTGATGCAGGAGGACATCAAGAAGCTGATTGCCTACTCGTCGGTCGCGCACATGGGTTTCGTAACGATGGGCCTGTTCACGATGACACCGCAGGGCATTCAGGGTGCCATGTTCCAGATGGTGAGCCACGGACTTGTCTCCGGCGCGCTCTTTTTGTGCGTTGGTGTGGTTTATGACCGGATGCACACGCGCGAGATCAAGGCCTATGGCGGTCTGACCAACCGCATGCCGGTCTATGCCGTGCTGTTCATGATTTTCACTATGGCCAATGTCGGCTTGCCGGGCACCGCCGGTTTCGTCGGCGAGTTCCTGACGCTGCTGGGCGCTTTCAAGGCAAATCCCTGGGTGGCGTTCTTTGCCACTTTCGGCGTGATCCTGTCAGCGGCCTACGCACTTTGGCTCTATCGCCGGGTGATGTATGGCGAACTTGTCAAGCCGGAACTCAAGGGTATCACCGATGTGAACAGGCGCGAAATGGTGCTGCTTGTGCCTCTGGCCGTGCTGACCGTTTATTATGGCGTGCGCCCCGGCCCGATCCTCGATGTCTTTGCCGCGCCCACCGATCTTCTGCTCAAGAACTATCAGGCCGCCATCACTGCCACGAAACTGGCACTGACGGCTGTGCAATAAGCCAGAACGCACCGAGGCCATGACGATGCACGCTGTCCCCAATCTGATGCCCGCGCTGCCCGAGATCATGCTTGCTGCAGGCGCGTTGGTCATGGTGCTGATCGGTGCGCTTCAGGGCGAGAAGTCGCTGCGCCTGATGGAGATCATGGCAGTCGTGCTGTTCGGCATCGCAGGTGTGATGGTGCTCAGCCAGACCGGCAAGCAGATCACCTTCAATGGCGCATTCGTGGCAGACGGCTTTGGCCGCTTCATGAAGGTGCTGACGCTGATCGGCGCTGCGGCAGCCATCATCATGTCGTCCGATTACATCCGCCGCGAGGGCATGGCCAAGTTCGAGTTTCCAATCCTGATCGTGCTGGCCACCATCGGCATGATGATGATGATCTCGGCGAATGATCTGATCGCGCTGTATGTCGGCGTCGAGCTGCAATCACTGGCGCTCTACGTGGTTGCCGCGATGAACCGCGATGACGCAAAATCGTCCGAGGCTGGCCTCAAGTATTTCGTCCTTGGCGCGCTGTCGTCCGGCATGCTGCTCTACGGCATGTCGCTGGTCTATGGCTTCACCGGCACCGTGACATTTGATGGCATCGCGGCTGCACTCAGCCATGGCGGGGCAGGTGGTCACAAGATCGGCCTTGGCCTCGTGTTCGGCCTCGTTTTCATGTCTGCGGGCCTTGCCTTCAAAATTTCTGCCGTGCCGTTCCATATGTGGACACCTGATGTCTATGAGGGCTCGCCCACAGCTGTCACCGCCTTCTTTGCTGCTGCACCAAAGATGGCGGCGATGGCCATGACGGTGCGCGTCTTTGTTGGCGCGTTCCCCGGCGCGATAGCTGACTGGCGGCAGATCATCATCTTCATTTCCGTGGCCTCGATGGCGCTTGGTGCTTTCGCGGCTATCGGACAGCGCAATATCAAGCGGCTGATGGCCTATTCTTCCATCGGCCACATGGGTTTTGCACTGGTCGGCCTTGCTGCGGGCACGGTCAGCGGTGTGCAGGGCGTCGCGATCTACATGGCGATCTATCTGGTCATGACGCTTGGCACCTTTGCCTGCATCCTGTGCATGCGCCGCAATGGCCAGATGGTCGAGGACATCGAGGAGCTTGGCGGCCTGTCACAATCCCAGCCGCTGATGGCCTTCTGCCTGGCCATGCTGCTGTTCTCGCTGGCCGGAATTCCGCCCATGGCTGGTTTCTTCGCCAAGTTCTATGTCTTCACCGCCGCCATCGAAGCCAAGCTTTATTATCTTGCCGTACTGGGCGTGATCGCCAGCGTCATCGGTGCGTATTACTATCTGCGCATCATCAAGATCATCTATTTTGACCAGCCCAAGGGTGCATTCGAGACAATGACACCGGCGTTGAAGGGCGTGCTCGCGCTGTCGAGTGCCGTGGTGCTGGTGTTCTGGCTGGTACCCGGCCCGCTGGTGTCTTCGGCGCTGGCGGCTGCGAAATCGCTGTTCTGAGGGCAGGGCGCTGTCATCAGTCTTGTCGCCTGAGGCCGTTGCAGCTGGTTACGGCCTTGTTCATCGCGCATCTGTGTCGTCAACGATGGATGAAGCGCGTGCGCATGTCATGGTCGGCAATACCACGCCATGCTGGTTTGTCGCCGACGAGCAGACTGGCGGGCGAGGCCGCCATGGCCGCACCTGGGTGTCGCCGCCGGGCAATCTCTACGCCACCCTGGCGCTGACGGCACCTTGTGACCCATCTGTTGCGCCAGAACTCGGCTTTGTTGCCGGGCTTGCGCTGCACCGCGCCGTGGCAGCCACAACCGGCCTGCGGCATCCGGACCTTGCCATCAAATGGCCAAACGACATGCTGCTGGGCGGTGCCAAGGTCGCGGGCATACTTCTCGAAGGCCTGCAGGTGCGCGGGCAGTTTGCTCTGCTGATCGGCTTTGGCGTGAATGTTGTCTCGGCCCCAGAGGGTATGACTTACCCGGTTCGGCCTTTGCACTCCCAGACTGGTGCGCCAAAGCTTGCAGACCTGATGTATGAACTCAGCGAAAGCTGGATCAAATCACATCAGCAGTGGCACACCGGCTTCTCCCAAACCCGCGCCGATTGGCTCGCCGCTGCCCACGGCATCGGCACATCCGTCCGCGTCCGCCCGCCCTCTGGCGAAATTCGCGGCATCATGCGCGGCATCGATGATCGCGGCTGTCTGCTTCTGGACACACCCAAGGGCGAAGTACGAATTGACGCGGGCGATCTGTTCTTTGGCGATTGACGGGCGCGCCAATCCCCTTACTGACAAGGCCATGGCAAAAACAGATCAGATCGTCTTCTGTCCGCTCGGCGGCCTCGGCGAAATCGGCATGAATGTGGCGCTTTACGGCTTCGGGCCTGAGAAAACGCGCAAATGGATTTTGGTTGATCTTGGAATGACCTTCGCTGGCCCCGAAGCGCCAGGTGTTGACATTGTGCTGCCGGATCTGAGCTTCATCATGGAACGCTCAAAGGATCTGCTGGGGATTTTCATCACCCATGCGCACGAGGATCACATCGGCGCGCTGGCAACCTTCTGGCCCAAGCTCCGCGCACCTGTCTATTGCACCCAGTTTGCTGCCGGGCTGATTTCGACCCGCAAGCTGCAGGAGCCGGGTGCTCCGAAGGTTCCGCTGAAGGTTGTCGTGCCGGGTGTTCCGGTTGTCCTTGGCCCGTTCTCCGTCGAGTTCATCAAGGTGGCGCACTCGATCCCGCAAAGTTGCGGCCTGGCCATCCGCACCGAGGCCGGGCTGGTTGTGCACACCGGTGACTGGAAGATCGATGATACACCCCATGTCGGCTGGCCAACTGACAGCAAGCGCCTGACCGAACTTGGTGACGAGGGCGTCTTGGCCATGATCTGCGACTCGACCAACGTCATGCGCGAGGGCATCAGCCCAGGTGAGGCAGATGTGGCCAAGACCCTCGCCGAGCAGATCGCATCTGCTCCCGGCCGTGTTGCCGTGACCACATTCGCGTCGAACGTGGCGCGCATCCGCGCTGTGGCGGAAGCGGCAGAGGCTTGTGGCCGCGAAGTTGTCGTGGTGGGCCGCGCCATGGAGCGCGTCATCGATGTCGCCCGCGAATGTGGCATGCTCGACAATCTGCCCGAGTTCCGCTCGGCCCAGACCTACGGGTATCTCCCGCGTGAAAAGGTCGTGGCCTTGCTCACCGGCAGTCAGGGCGAACCGCGCGCTGCACTTTCGCGCATTGCCATGGATGAGCATCCGGAAATTGCCTTGTCCCCTGGTGACCGCGTGATTTTCTCTTCTCGCACCATTCCCGGCAACGAAAAAGCTGTTGGCGCGATCCACAATGCGCTGGCCGAACAACGTATCGAGATCGTCACCGACAGGCAGGCACTGGTGCATGTCTCCGGCCACCCGCGCCGTGACGAGATGAAGCAGATGTATGCGTGGGTGCGCCCGCGCATCGCGATCCCGGCCCATGGCGAGCCGCTGCATCTGGCCGAGCATGCCAAGCTGGCCACCGAACTTAAGGTTCCGCATGTGCTCGTGGTCAACAATGGCGACATGATCGCGTTTGACCCATCTGGCCCCCGCAAGGTCGACGATGTCACATCTGGCCGTATCTATCAGGATGGCCTGATGCGGATCGCAGCTTCGACAAAAACCATCCCGGACCGGCGAAAGCTGTCCTTCGCGGGCGTTGTGTCAGTTGCCATTGCCATCGATGACAAGGGCAACATCGCCGGCGATCTGGAGATTGCCTGCATGGGTCTGCCCGACAAGACCGACGAAGGCGACACCTTCGAGGACGTGGTCAATGATGCCGTGCTCGATCTGGTGGAAAATATGCCAAAGCAGCGCCGCCGTGATCCGGACGCGCTTCGGACTTCGATCGAAAAGGCTGTTCGGGGGGCTGTCAATGAAGAATGGGGCAAAAAGCCCGTCGTGCATGCACTGGTGATCGAGATCTGAGGGCAGACTTTCCATGATCGGACGTCTAAACCATGTGGCGATTGCCGTGAGCAACATCGAGGCTGCGACCGCGGTTTACCGCGACACGCTGGGTGCAAAAGTCACCAATCCGCAAAAGTTACCTGAACATGGCGTGACGGTCGTGTTCATCGAATTGCCGAACACGAAGATCGAGTTGCTTGAGCCATTGGGCGAGGGATCACCGATTGCGAAGTTCCTTGAAAAGAATCCCGACGGCGGCATCCATCACATCTGTTATGAGGTTGATGACATCATCGCTGCGCGCGACAAAATGGTCAAAGCCGGTGCACGTGTTCTGGGGAACGGTGAGCCCAGGATCGGCGCTCACGGCAAGCAGGTCATTTTTCTGCATCCCAAGGATTTCTGCGGCACGTTGACCGAGTTGGAACAGGCCTGATCAAGCTGTAGACAGCAACTGTGTTTGGCATCTGCTCACCTCGCCATCTGGACATCCGCCATGTCATTTCTCGCCGGGTTCGCCATCTATTTCATCATCTGGTGGACAGTGCTGTTCTGTGTGCTGCCGTTGAATATCCAGAGCCAGTTTGAAAAAGGCGAGGTCACGCAGGGCACGGAACCTGGTGCCCCTGTCTCACCTCAGTTGGCGCGAAAAGCCGTCATCACCAGCATTATTGCACTCGTGATTTTCATGGTTGTGTATGCGCTCTGGGACTGGGTCGATATTTGATGGCATTTTGCGAAGGCATGTGGAGGCGGCATCAGGTCAAAGGTATGTGCATCCAAGTCCTTGTTATTTAACATGACTTGTCACGTGGCAAATCTTTCAGGTACCGGATTGTACCTCGAAAAGAAAAAGGCAAGGCCGAAGCCTTGCCTTGTGAATTTGTTTTTCCCGTAGAATGGCGCGTTTTGAAACGCGTTCTCACCTTCACCGGGTTTTTGCTCCTCCCGAGACCTGGACCGCCTGACGCTTTGTGAAGCGCCTGTGCTGACCAACACTCAAAACGCTATATGAACTTCTGATGACTGTCATCTTTTTTAGCATGCCATGCCTCATTTTTCTGCATGGCTTTCATGTGATCCAGAAAGTGTTGGCTGTGTTTCTCCCGCACGAAACGATCATGCCTTGTCATTGCCGTGATCAATCGCTACCGAACCACGCAGGATGACTGAACATGGCCTTTGGAGAACATGATGACATCACGTCTTTTCGGATCGGGATTTGGTGCAACGCTGGCAGCTCTTGTGGTTGCAGGCCCCGCAACACTCAGCATTGCAACCGCGCAAGGTGCCCTTGATCCGCAGAACACGTTGGTTTTGCAGACAAAGGACGGCCCTGTCACCATCAAGTTGAGGCCTGATCTTGCGCCAAAGCATGTCGAGCAGATCAAGGTGCTGACCAAGAGGGGCTTTTATGACGGCATCGTCTTTCATCGCGTGATCGATGGCTTCATGGCCCAGACCGGAGACCCGACCGGCACGGGAACAGGCCGTTCCGATCTGCCTAATATCCCGGCTGAGTTCTCGCGTGAGCCTTTCAAGGCCGGTTCGCTCGGCATGGCACGCGCGCAGGACCCGAACTCGGCAAACTCCCAGTTCTTTCTGTGCTATGAAGGGTGCGGCTCGCTGACAGGTCAATACACCTTGTTCGGCGAGGTCGTTTCCGGCATGGAGGCGGTCCGCAAGATCAAGAAGGGTGACAGCGCAGCCAACGGTTCCGTGCGTGGCCCCGACAAGATCGTGAGCCTGAAATTGCTGACCGATGCACGCTAGAGCATTGCGCACAAAAGCGGGTACTGGTTTTGTGAGGACGCACTTCTCTGCTTTGCGATGATCTGAACGCCTTTTTTGAAATCCTGAACCTTGAAGAGACTGACATGAGCCTTGATCCGGAAAATACGATTGTTCTCGAAACCTCCAAAGGCAAGGTTGTCATTGCCCTGCGCCCTGATCTGGCACCCAAGCATGTCGATCAGATCAAGACGCTCGCCCGCAAGGGCTTTTACGACGGCATCAAGTTCCATCGCGTGATCGATGGTTTCATGGCGCAGACCGGCTGTCCCAAAGGCACAGGCACCGGTGGCTCGGATCTTGATGATCTGAAGCAGGAGTTTTCAGCAGAGAGCCACATCCGTGGTGTGTGTTCGATGGCCCGTTCGTCCAATCCGAACTCCGCCAACTCGCAATTCTTCATCTGCCTCGACGCTGCGACGTTCCTCGACAAGCAGTACACGGTCTGGGGTCAGGTCGTCGAAGGCATGGACAATGTCGACAAGATCAACAAGGGCGAGCCTCCGCGTGATCCTGATTCAATCGTGACGATGAAGGTCATGGCTGACGCGTGATCTCTGCTGCGCGAGGCTCTGCTGATGGACGTCGCGCAGTTTGATTTTGATCTGCCGGATGCGTGCATAGCATTGCGTCCGGCAGAACCACGCGACGCAGCCCGCATGCTTGTTGTGCGGCCCGGTTCACCCGCGCCCTTGGCCGATCATCACGTCTCGGACATCGTGGATCTGCTGAAGCCGGGTGATGTTCTTGTTCTCAACAACACCCGCGTGATCCCGTCGCGCCTTCATGGTTTGCGCGTCAGGGGCGAAACCGCCGCGCGCATTGAAATCATGTTGCACAAGCGTGAGAGTGGGTCGCGCTGGCTCGCCTTTGCGCGTCCTGCCAAAAAGCTCAACCTTGGTGACAAGGTCAGTTTTGGTCATGTCGCGTCAGGTTCCCCATGCCTGCTTGGCAGCATGGATGCCACAATTGTCGGGAAGCGCGAGGCCGGCGAAGTCGAGCTTGAGTTTGCGTTGTCAGGGCCAGCGCTTGATGAGGCCATCGCGCGTCTCGGGGCCTTGCCGCTTCCGCCCTACATCGCAGGAAAGCGCCAGACCGACGAGCGGGATGCTGTCGATTACCAGACGGTTTATGCGCAGGCGGATGGCGCGGTTGCAGCCCCCACGGCCGGGCTCCACCTCACCGAGCCGTTGCTTTCAGCTCTGCGGGCGCGCGGCGTGGGGTTTGAGACGCTGACGTTACATGTGGGGGCAGGCACGTTCCTGCCAGTGCGCGCCC
>JANMIB010000146.1:0-3255 GCA_031375605.1 Allobosea sp.
CCAGCCACCTGCGCGATATAGCCCATACCCGTAGATGATCAGCGCAAGACCAAGCAATGACACTGCTGTGTAAAGCCCTTTGAAGCCGCCCTCGCCCAGCCGCCCGATCATCTGCGCCCGCGGAACGCGGGCCATGCTGAAAGCGTGCATGCCCAGAAACAGCGCAAGGCCCAGAACAAGAATCAACATCGATAGCTCCGTCATGTCAGCACTCACATCAGATGAGAGCTTGCATGACGTAGCCCCTCACATGGATCGAACCAAGAAAATTCGATGTTTTGCAGCATGCACATCGATTGTCCGGAGCCATCCCCCTTGCAGAAACATGATCGCATGCGATGCTCTGCCGACGAAGGCAGGGGACAACATGCACACACCATTCAAGACGATGACAGTGGCCTTGTGCTTGCTCCTCGGAGCCTGCCAGACGACTGTTCAGGTCCAGTCCCGCTTTGATCCGAAACCGGCTGAAGCAGCCCTTCTGGCTGGCACGAACACGATCAAGGGCAGCGCCTTCATGCGCAAGAAGAGCGGCACAGTCGTGCCCGCCGCTGGCGAGCTGGTTTATCTCATTCCTGCCACGCCTTATGCAGAAGAACGTTTTGCCAAGCTGTTTCCACGCGGCAAGCTCAATCCGGCCGCAGGCGCTCGCGCCACCGAGCAGACAGACCATGACTACGCACGCCTGATGCGCACCACAAAGGCGAACAAGGCAGGCAGTTTCGAGTTCGAGAACGTCAAGGCCGGAAGCTGGTTCGTCTCGACCCGCGTGACCTGGAATGAACCGCGCGAAAGCCTGCCGAGTGGCGGAGCGATCTATGACCGTGTCGAGATCAAGGGACAGGATCAGGTGGTCGAGGTGATCGTCTCGGGAAATTGACAAACCATGTAAATTACGTAACGTAATCTTTGATGCGTCATGCCTGTGTCATGTTTTGGCGTGACGTTAGGCAAAGCTGCAAAGGCCTGGCTTTAAGGCCAGCATACAGACGTCAACGGTGGAGCGAACGCCATGCGCCTTGCTGCCTTCAATGTCGAAAATCTGTTTGATCGCCCCAGGGCCATGAACCAAGACAACTGGAGCGACGGTCGCGGCATACTGGAGCAGTTTGCAGAAACCAACGCGATCCTAGCCCAACCTGCCTACAACGCAACCGACAAGGCGCGGCTGGAACAATTGCTGGTCACGCTCGGTCTGGCCAAATCAGACACCGGGCCTTTTGTGCTGCTTAGGCAGAACCGGGGCAAACTCGTCAAGCGGCCTCGAACCGGAGGTATCGAGATCGAGGCGGACGGCCGGAATGACTGGATCGGCTGGCTAGAACTGCGCACCGAACCTGTCAACGAGCGCGCCATCCGCAACACGGCACAGGTCATCGTCGATGTGAAAGCCGATGTGCTGGCTGTGGTCGAGGCCGAGAGCAGACCCGTTCTGGAGCATTTCAGCAAGGAACTTCTGCCCGTGGCAGGCGGAGTGCCCTACCATCATGTCATGCTGATCGACGGCAATGACGAACGCGGCATCGATGTGGCACTGATGACCCGAAAAGGTTTTCCGATCAGTGACATGCGCAGCCATGTGGATGACAGGCTTGCGAACGGTATGCCGGTTTTCTCACGCGATTGCCCCGAGTATCTGGTCACGACACCGCATGGTGCGCGCCTCTGGGTGCTGCCGAACCACTTCAAGAGCAAAGGCTTTGGCGACCCTGCCACCTCGAATGCCCGCAGACTGGCGCAAGCGGCGCGCACAGCCGACATCTACAACGCATTGACCGCACGCGGCGAAGCGCTGGTTGCCGTGGTGGGAGACCTCAACGATTTTCCAGGCAGCGCTCCGCTTGCACCTTTGCTGGACGACACTGATCTGAAGGACGTGTCGACCTTGCCGGGCTTTCAAGATGGCGGCTTTCCCGGCACATTCGGTTCAACCGCAGGGCCGACCAACAAGATCGACTACATGCTGATGTCACCTGACCTCATGGCCAAAGCAACCGCAGGCGGCCTGTTCCGCACCGGTGTCTGGTCTGGCATCCGCAACCCGAAATGGCCGGTCTATGCGACCATGGAAAAACCCGAACACGCAGCATCGGACCACGCCGCGATCTGGGTCGATCTGGACATATGAACTTCGTGACAGGGTCGACTGTGTTCATGACTTTGCCGACGCCGACATCCCGAATGACCTTGCAGACAGCACGTCAAGGTCATGATGCCAGTCTCCAGGTTCAGGAGCATGCAGACACCGCAATGAACCTTGAAAATGCTATCATTTCTTCTATTATGATAGCATTGCAATCAATTTGCAGAGGATGCCATCATGCCTGCTGTCACCATCCGTAATCTCTCCGATGAAGCGCATCGGGCCTTGAAAGTGCGTGCGGCGCAACACAATCGCAGCACAGAAGCAGAAATGCGCGCCATTCTGGAAGCTGCCACTCGCCCAGAGGGACGGCTTCGTCTCGGCACCGCAATGTCGGATGCCAGCCGGAAGATGGGTCTCACCAACGCCGATATCGAGGCGCTCGAACAGGTCCGCGACCCGCGTCCCGCCGAGCCCATGAAATTCGAGTGACCCGGCGCTTAAAATGATCCTGCTTGACACAAATGTCGTTTCAGAAGCGATCAAGCCCGAACCACATTCATCGGTCCTCGCGTGGCTTGACGCACAGGCTGCGGAAACTCTGTTCATCTCCAGCATAACCGTGGCCGAACTTCTCTTTGGCACCCGCGTCATGCCGGACGGCAGACGAAAGGATTTGCTGGCAATACGGATTGGCACTTTGCTGGACCAGTTTGCCGCCCGCATCCTGCCATTCGACACCCTTGCGGCACGGCGCTATGCCGATCTTGCCGTCTATGCACGTGCGACTGGAAAAGGCTTCCCCACACCCGATGGCTACATCGCTGCGATCGCCGCTGCACATGGGTTCACTGTTGCATCACGCGACACGAGTGCGTTCATGGCTGCGGGGCTGGCGGTGATTGATCCCTGGAAAACGGCAACTTGAGTCGCGGCCGCCATGCTGTCCCAGACAGTTTCGCTGCCCGCGTCACTCCCACTCGATCGTGCCAGGCGGCTTTGACGTGATGTCGTAGGTCACGCGGTTGATGCCTTTGACCTCGTTGATGATGCGGGTCGCGACGCGGCCAAGGAAGCTCATCTCGAACGGATAGAAGTCCGCCGTCATGCCATCAACGGATGTCACAGCGCGCAAGGCCAGCGCATGGTCATAGGTGCGGTGATCGCCCATC
>JANMIB010000144.1:0-2517 GCA_031375605.1 Allobosea sp.
CCTCGCCTCAAGCTGGGGCATGGTGCCGCCGCCTCCCGAACGCCGCACCGCGCGCAATGCCGATCTGGTTGTCGTGGGGCCGATCGCCCGCTCAGCCGACGACATCGAACTCGTCATGTCCGTGATCATGGGCGGGCGCGATCCGGGCAGCCCCTCCCCTGTCGTGCTGGCCCCGCCGCGCAAACGCGAGGCTGATGGCTTGCGCGTGTGCGTGTGGATGGATGACCCGTTCGCCAAAGCTGACGCGCTGGTCCGGCAAGGCGTGATGAAGGCCGCACGGCTTCTGGAGGCGCAGGGCGCGGTGATCGACGAGGTCGCCCGCCCCGGCTTCACCTATGAGGAGGCCTTCGAGGTCTATGCGCTGATCAACCATGCCATCGTGGCCTACGGCTTGCCACCAAAAGTGCGCGCCAGGATGCAGGGCATGGCGGCCATGTTCTCGCCCACGGACATCTCGCACCGCTCGTTGCAAGCGCGCGGCGCGCGGATGACGCCGGGCTTCTACCAGCAGGTCAGCGCGCGTCGTCTGGCGGTGAAGATGCAATGGGCGCGCTTTTTCGAGCGTTTTGACGTGGTGCTGTGCCCGCCCGCGCCCGTGGCTTTCCTGCCCCATGACCACAATCCAGATGTGCATGCGCGCACCTTGCAGGTGAACGGGGAAGCGAAACCCTATCTTGATTTCCTGGTCTGGGCAGCATTGGCCACCGGTGCTGACCTGCCTGCCCTGTCAGCCCCTGTCATGCGTTCACCCATGGGACTGCCACTGGGTGTGCAGATCATCGGGCGCGCGGGCGCAGACCTTCAGGTCATCGCGGTGGGGCGGATGCTGGCCGCCATCACCGGCGGATTCCATGCGCCGCCAATGGCCAGGTGACACAGGCCAGATCACGTATTTGCTTTTGCAAACGGTGCTGCCGGGGTATTGGCGACACTTGAATCGGTCCGGAGGCCTTGATGGCTGACAATGTCGCACAGCAGCAGAGGGCCAGAAGGCTCGCACTGGCCCTTCGCGAAAACCTGAAGCGCCGCAAGGCGCAGGCACGGGGCCGTGTGGACGAGACAAGCGAGACAAGGCCGCTCACTGAGCTTGCGGACAAGGCCACCACGCCATCCCCGCCACACAAGGACTGACATGGACCGCATTCGCATCACCGGCGGCAACAGGCTGAACGGCACCATTCCGATCTCGGGCGCCAAGAACGCGGCACTGCCGCTGATGATCGCCAGCCTCTTGACCGATGACACGGTGACGCTCGACAACGTGCCGCGCCTGTCCGATGTCAGCAACCTGGCGCGCATCCTCTCCAACCACGGGGTTGACCGCAACGTGCCGGGCAAGCGGGTCGGCCAGTCGGTCGAGACCGGGCAGACGCTGGCGCTGTGTGCCCGCACCATCGTCGACACCTGCGCGCCCTATGAACTGGTGTCCACCATGCGCGCCTCGTTCTGGGTGATCGCGCCGCTGGTGGCCCGCATGGGCGAGGCCAAGGTGTCGCTGCCGGGCGGCTGCGCCATCGGCACACGCCCGGTGGACCTTTTGCTGATGGCTCTGCAACAGCTCGGTGTCGAGATCCAGATCGAGGCCGGATACGCCATCGCCAAGGCACCGAAGGGCGTCATCGGCGGACATATCGTGTTTCCGAAGGTCACGGTCGGCGGCACGCACACGGCGCTGATGGCCGCCGTGCTGGCGCGCGGCACCACCGTGATCGAGAATGCGGCACGTGAGCCCGAGGTGGTTGATCTCGCCATGTTCCTTGGCAAGATGGGTGCGAAGATCGAAGGCGTCGGCACCTCGACCATGACCATAGAGGGCGTGGCGCGGCTTGGCGGCGCACGGCATTCGGTCGTGCCGGACCGGATCGAGACCGGCACCTATGCCATGGCGGTCGCCATGACCGGCGGCGATGTGCTGCTGGAAGGCGCACAGCCGCATGACCTTGCAGCCGCGCTCACCGTTCTTGAGCAGGCCGGGGTCGATGTCATCAAGGAGAACACCGGCATCCGCATCCGCCGCAACGGCCAGGCGCTGATGCCGGTCGATGTCACCACCGAGCCGTTTCCCGGCTTCCCCACCGACCTTCAGGCGCAGCTCATGGGCCTGATGAGCATGGCGAAAGGCACATCGCGCATCCGCGAAACCATTTTCGAGAACCGTTTCATGCACGTGCAGGAACTCGCCCGCCTCGGCGCGAAGGTCAGGCTCGATGGCGACACGGCCTATGTCGACGGTGTCAAAAAGCTCACAGGCGCACCCGTGATGGCGACCGATCTGCGCGCCTCCGTCTCGCTCGTCATCGGTGCGCTGGCAGCGGAGGGCGAAACCATGATCAACCGGGTCTATCACCTGGACCGCGGCTTCGAGGCGCTGGAAGCCAAGCTCAGCCGCTGCGGCGCGCAGGTGGAGCGGGTCAGCGGGTAACACGAGCAAGCAAGGCACCACCCTGCCCTCCCCATGGGATGGGGAGGGAACGGCCAGCATTTGTGGCGTTTATCCTGACTGAACGAAATCTCGCG
>JANMIB010000220.1:0-1645 GCA_031375605.1 Allobosea sp.
CGAGGTCGCGTCCATCGGCGTGCAGGTCCAGGGCGGCATGGGCGTTGTCGAGGAAACCGGCGCAGCGGAGCAGATGCGCGATGCCCGCATCCTCACCCTCTATGTGGGCACCATCGGCCTACTGGCCATCGATCTGGTGCAGCGCAAGCTGCCACTTGGCGGCGGGGCGACCGTGCGCGCAGCCATCACGCGCTTGCGCAAGACACAAGGCGCGGTGGCTGCCTGCCGCAACCCGGCCTTTGGCCAGATGGCGGCGCGGATGCGCGATGCCGTTGAGAACCTCGACCGGGCGACCAGCTGGATCGAGGGCGCGATGGCTGGCAACAGGCCCGACGATGCACTAGCCGGAGCCACGCCATACTTGCGCCTGTTCGGCCTCGCGCAGGGCGCGGCGGGCCTTGCCGAGATTGCGCTCGCGGCTGACAAGGCGCTGACTGCCGGCGACAGCAATGCCGCCCATGCCGGCCGCATCGCGATTGCACGCTTTTTCGCGGAAAACCTGCTGACAGCTGCACACGGGCTAGAGGTCACGGTGACGGGCGGGGCCGCTTCGGTTCATGATGCACCACTCGCATTGGCGAGCTGAGCCCCTGCTCTCCCCGTGACATCCCCCGTGACCAGCCTCGCCAACCGCATCTGTCTTGTCGCCGGAGCCTCACGCGGCGTCGGGCGGGGTGTGGCCCGCGCGCTCGGAGAGGCAGGCGCGACGGTCATCGTCACGGCGCGCTCGACCGAAGCTGGCGCGCGCACCGACCAGCGCAGCGAGGTGATCGAGGACACCGCACGCGAGATCGATGCAGCTGGCGGGCATGGCCATCACTATGTCTGTGATCACACGAAGGAGCGCGAGGTCGACACGATGGTGTCCTGGGCCTTGCGACGCTTTGGCCGGATCGATGTGCTGGTCAACGCTGTCTGGGGCGGCAATGACGGCTTTGACGGCACGCGCCATGCGGATGGCTCGCAGTTTGGCACCCCGTTTTGGCGGCGAGGGCCGCATACGCTGGGCAAGGCGCTGGAATCGGGCCTTTACGCCCAGTATCTGACCTCCCGCGCCGTGGCTCCCGCCATGGTCGCTGCGAAAAAGGGCCTGATCGTCACCATCAGTTTCGACACCGGCCCCGGCTATCTCGGCGATGTGGTCTATGATGTGGCCAAGGCGTCGATGAACCGCCTCTCGCTGGCCATGGCCACCGAACTGAAGCCGCACGGCGTCACGGCGCTGGCTCTTTCACCCGGTTTTGTCCGCACCGAGCGTGTCATTGATGCCGGGCAGGCCGATGAGGCGACGGAAACCCCGCGTTATGCCGGGCGGGCTGTCGCTGCGCTGGCGGCAGATGCCGACATTGCGCGCCATGCAGGCCAGATCCTGCATGCCGCCGATCTGGCCAGGCTTTATCACTTCACCGACGATGACGGCAGCCAGCCGCCACGTTTCACAGCCGCTTACGAGGAGATCACGCCATGACCACAGGACCACTGGCCGGAAAAACCGTGTTCGTCACCGGCGGCTCGCGCGGCATCGGCCTTGCCATTGCGCTACGCTGTGCCCGTGACGGGGCCAATGTCGTGATTGCCGCCAAGACAACGGACCCTCACGCCAACCTGCCCGGCACGATCCCTGAATCCGCCCGTGAGATCGAAC
>JANMIB010000318.1:0-1503 GCA_031375605.1 Allobosea sp.
CGTCGCGAGGACGAAAGAGTTGCCGGCATATTGCAGGAAGCGTGCGCCGAAGAATGGATCGCCGCCGCTCCAGTGCAATCGCGCAAGGATGACAACAGGGATGACAAAGCCCAGCAACACCGGCAGGGCACATGCACATGCAGCGCTAATGGCTCGCCAGCCGGTCAGCCGCTTGGCACCGATGATCCGCTCTCGCTTCGAGGTTCGCCCAAACCGGCGAGATCCCCGCGTTGACTGCTCGAGTGCCACCAGCACGAGCACGAAGCACAAGAGCGCCGTGGCAAGCTGCGCTGCCGCGATCCGGTCTCCCATGCCGAACCAGGTGCGATAGATCACCGTGGTGAAAGTCGTGATGCCGAAATACTGCACTGTGCCGAAGTCAGCCAGCGCTTCCATCAGCGCCAGCGCGATGCCGGCTGCGATGGCCGGGCGCGCCAGAGGCAGGGCGATGCGCCAGAAACTCTCACGCATGTTGCCGCCAAGGGTGCGCGATGCGTCCATGATGCAGGCGGATTGCTCCACGAAGGCCGCGCGTGCCAGCATGTAGACGTAAGGATACAGCACCAGCGTCAACATCAGGCTGACACCCCAGAGGCTGTGGATGTCCGGAAACCAGTAATCTGATCTGGACCAGCCGAACGCGGCCCTCAAGGACGATTGCAGCGGCCCGGAGAAGGCGAGCGCATCTGTGTAGGCATAACCGATGATGTAGGCCGGCATCGCCAGAGGCAAAAGCAGCAGCCACTCAAGCGAGCGTGACCCCCTGAAATGGAACGCCGTGACCAGCCATGCGGTCGAGACGCCGATGAGCGCACACCCGACCGCAACACACAGCATCAGACCAAGCGTATTGAGAACGGCTTCGAGCATCAGCGTGCTGACAAGATGCTGGATGCTGCCAGCCCCGGTCTGCGTCACGCTGAGAGCCAGGCTGAAAAGCGGAAGTCCCACGATGGCCGCCATCAGCAGCGCCGCCATCGTCAGCGGTGACATGTCGTTTCGCAGCCGCATCAACGCCGTTGGCCGCGCTGATGCGCGGCCAGGTGTCAGGTTGCTTGGCAGTGAGGATGTCGGTGGCTGCGGAAGCAGGACAGGTTCACGCATGGAGTCTTACTTCCAGCCTGCGCGATCCATGATCTGCAGGGCTTGAGCATTGTTGCGGGCAAAGACACGGGCATTGAGCTGGTCGGCCTTGAAGCTGCCGAAGCGCGCAATGGAGGTGGGCAATGCCAGTCCTGCCACGACCGGATACTCATCGTTTCCTTCTGCAAAAAACTTCTGCGCAGGCTCCGACAGCAAATACTCAAGGAAGCGGATTCCGGCCTCCTTGTTCCTCGAGGAGGCGCAAAGCCCACCGCCCGAAATGTTGACATGGGTGCCGCGATCAGCCTGGTTCGGAAAAAACACGCCGATTTTCTCGATGACACCTTGATCAGCCGCGGTCGGTTTGCGGATGATGTTGCCGACATAATACGTGTTGGAAAATCCGAGATCGCCTTCGCC
>JANMIB010000323.1:0-5979 GCA_031375605.1 Allobosea sp.
TCAATCCGGGGCGGCGCAGCTGAGCCGGGGACCCATCGTTTAGGTTGATAACACGAATGATGGTTTCCGGGTTTTCGCCGCTGGCGAGACCCGGAATGACGATGGGTGTTCGATAACGTCATACCCCGCTCAAGCCACCGCCCTGATCGTCCGCCTCACCTTCTCGACCAACTCCTCGATCTGCGACTCTGTGATGATCAGTGGCGGTGTCAGGGCCAGCGTGTCGCCGGTGTAGCGCAGCATCAGGCCTTCATTGTGAAAGGCATGGTCCATGGCCGCAAAGCCGCGCACGGTCGGGCCATCCGCATGGGGGATCAGGTCGATGCCGGCCACCAGCCCGAGCGTTCGGATGTCGACCACGTTCGGCTCGCCCTTCAGCGTCATCAGCGCATCGGCCCAGATCGGTTCCATCTTGAGCGTGCGCTCGAACAGGCCCTCTTCCCTGTAGATGTCGAGCGCCGCCAGCGCCGCCGCCGCTGCAAGCGGGTGGCCGGAATAGGTGTAGCCATGGAACAATTCGATGGCATGGTCCGGCCCGTTCATGAATGCGTCGTAGATGCCCTTGCGCACCAGCACCCCGCCCATGGGCACAGCGCCGGAGGTCACGCCCTTGGCAAAGCAGATCATGTCCGGAATGACGCCATATCGCTCGGCGGCAAAGGCATGGCCCAGGCGACCGAACCCCGAGATCACCTCGTCGAAGATCAGCAGGATGCCGTGCTTGGTGCAGATCTCTCGCAGTTTCTTGAGATAGCCGACAGGTGGCGGCAGCACGCCGGTGGAGCCGGCCATGGGTTCGACAATGACGGCAGCCACGGTCGAGGCATCATGCAGGGTCACGATGCGCTCAAGCTCGTCCGCCAGATGCGCGCCCCAGGCTGGCTCGCCCTTGGTGAAGGCCTGTTCCTCGCGGTTGTAGGTGTGCGGCAGGTGGTCGACGCCAGCCAGAAGCGAGCCGAAGAACTTCCGGTTGTTGACGATGCCGCCGACCGAAATACCGCCAAAACCGACACCGTGATAGCCGCGCTCGCGGCCGATCAGCCGTGTCTTCTGGCCTTTGCCCGTGACATTGAAATAGGCGATGGCGATCTTCAGTGCCGTGTCGACCGCTTCCGAGCCTGATCCAGTGAAAAACACATGGTCGAGATCGCCTGGCGCGAGGGCCGCCACGCGGGCTGCCGCTGCAAACACCTTGGGGTGGCCGAACTGGAAGGCGGGCGCGTAGTCAAGCTCCTCGGCCTGCGCCTGGATGGCCTTGATGATCGGGCGGCGCGCATGGCCGGCATTGCAGCACCACAGGCCTGCCGTGCCGTCCATGATCGGCTTGCCGTCTGTCGTGTAGTAATTCATGCCCTCGGCGCGCGAGATCATGCGCGGGTTTTTCTTGAACGCGCGGTTCGCGGTGTAGGGCATCCAGAACGAGTCCAGATCGTTGGGCGTTTCAACAGGGCGCAAGGCAGAAGACGACATGGCGGTGTCCTGACAGGTTATGGCGGATGGGCACATCAAATCATGTGCAACAGCGTATCAACACTGGCGGGTGTGTAAACTGCCAGTCCGGCATGGCCCTTGGTCCGTGTCATGCGTCCATCGCGGTGGCCGGGGGTAAGGTCAATGGCAAGGCACGGGCCAGCTACAGATCGGGTACGGTGCCACACGGGCCTGAAAGCGGCTGTATGTTCGCCATTCAACCGTGAAATCCGGCTTCCAACCTTCTGGCAAACCTTTCCTGTTGGCTTTTGATCTTTCCGCGCTAGTGTTCTGCCGGGGCAAAACAAAACGTCAATCAAGAAAATGAGGGCCTCCGGAGAGCGTGCGACGTGGTCGGCAAGGGCGATGAGGTGCGGGTGAAGGCTCTCGGCACAGTGGCCGAAGCTGATGCTCGGGTTGCGCTCGGCAGGCTTGTGCAGAGCCCGGCGTTTCGCAATGCGCCGCAGCTGTCGGCCTTCCTGAGCTACATCGTCTCAAGAACGCTGGATGGTCATGCCCACGAGATCAAGGGTTACACGATTGCGGTCGAAGCACTTGGGCGGCCAGCGGATTTCGATCCTGTCGCTGATCCGATCGTGCGCGTCGAGGCCGGGCGCTTGCGCAGGGCGATCGAGAGTTACTATGCCGCGGACGGAGCGCATGATCACGTTCGCATCGTTGTGGAGCGCGGGAGCTACGTTCCGAACTTCGTGGTTCATCACGACATGGCGGGCAAGTCTGGGGCGGGCAAGTCCGGGGAGGGCGTGTCTGGCGCGGGCGTATCGGGGGTGCCAGAGCTGGCAGCGCTGACCGAAGACGTGCGCACCCGGCCTGTCGGCGTCTTTCCCTTGCCTGCGGGCGTCTTGTCTTTGCCTGATGCCCTGTCACCTGTGTTGCACAGCCAGGTTGCCAGCACCATTGATGCCGATATTCCTGCAGGGGCGGACCGCGTGCATCCTCATGTCGAGGGTCACGCCGCCTCCGTCGCGCTCCCGGCTCGCCCTGCGCCCGCCATGCCATCGCGCTGGCCTGCCAAGGCTGCGGCAGCTGTGCTGGTCCTCGTCGGTCTTGGCCTCTTTGTCTGGTGGGCCAGGCCCATGGCCGCAACATTTGCCCGCCTCTCCGGCGCTGAGACGTCTGTCGAGACATCCGCGGCAAAGGCCTTGCCCACCATCAGCGTCGTGGCCCTGCCCAGCAACAATCCTCTGATTGATGATGTATCGCGGCAGTTTTCCGAAAGCCTGACAGATGCGCTGGCGCGGTTTGACGAGTTTGTCATCCTCGATTCAGCGGCGCGGCCGCAGGGCGCGGCGTCATATGACAATCCGTCGAGCTACAGGCTGGAACATCGCGGACAGATCTCCGGTACATCTGTCACGGCTGTCATGCGGTTGATCCATGTCGTATCCGGGCGGATCGTCTGGACAACCAATCTCGATCAGGATGCGTCCATCATCTCCGAAGTGCGCGAGGTGCGCGAGCTGGCGCGCCGGGTCGTGGTGCGGCTCGCCCAGCCCTACGGCGTCATCCATGGCGATCTGCGCACGCAAAATCTCGTTGGCACGCAGATGTTTTGCGTCGTCAAGACCTATGACTACTGGAACGAGCCCACTGAAAAACGCCATGCTGATGTGCGCAGCTGTCTCGAGGCCGTGGTTAAGTCAGACCCGCTGTTCCATCCGGCCTGGGCCTTGCTGTCGATGATCCATCTCGATGAATACCGCATCGGCTACAACCCGCGCGAGGGCACGGCACTTGATCGTGCGCGATACTCAGCCCAGAAGGCGGTGTCCCTGTCACCCGAAAGTGCCCGCGCGCTGCAGGCGCTGATGGCGGTCCAGACGGTCAGCGGAGAGACGGAGGCCGCGATTCGCACAGGTTTTGCTGCCGTGCGGCGCAACCCTTACGACACGGACATCCTGGCTGATCTTGGTGCGCGCCTGACCCAGGCTGGCAGGGCGCGCGAGGGCCGCCCCCTGCTGTTGCGCGCCGCCGACCTCAACATGGCCCGGCCTGCCTGGCATGATTTCTATCTTTATCTTTCGGCACGGGAAACTGGTGACATCGCGGGCGCGAAGGCAGCACTTCGGTCACTTGAACTGATCGATGCTCCGCTGGCCCTTCTGGGCCGCGCCCTTGCGGCCTCCGATGCCGGGAAACCGGATTATGCCACGGTCGCCATGCGCAAACTGTCGGACATTTCCCCCGTCTTTGGCCGCGATGCAGGCGAGTTTCTCGACCGCGCCTTCTTTGCCCCCGATGTGCGCGCCATGCTGATCGAAGCTCTCAACAAGGGCGGACTGGCAACCCTGCGCAAGGGGTGAGTGCCCATCAGAGCGGGATCATCCCTCCTTCACAGCCTCGCCCTCGACCTCGAACAGGAAATCAGGGCTCGCAAGCGCTGCAACCTGAAAATAGGTCGAGGCGGGAGGGTGGCCATCGAAGGAGCTGTCCCTGGCGGCCCTGTAAGGCGCGAGCGCATCCGGGCTGAGGGCCATCACGCTGATCTTGACCACATGCTCCGGACCCATGCCGGCAGCGGCCAGCACGGCCATGAAATTCGTGAAAGCCTGATCGATCTGCTCCTTGAGCCCTGGCACCACCGTGCCATCTGCCCTGACCCCGACTTGCCCTGAAATCAGCAGTCTCTGTCCCGCGCCATGCAGCACACCCTGGCTGTAGCGTGAGGCCGGGATGGCAACGGCGGGCGGATTGAAGCGTTTCACGGGCTGGATTCCTGGATTGTGTCTGATTGCCTGTCAGGGAAGCACCCGGTGTCGTAATCTGGCAAGCACTGATTCGCATCGCCGGGCCTGATGTCTGCCTTGCGTCGATCCTGGGGGTTTTGAATGGTCAATTTGCCACGCATCGAACCTGCCTTGCGCGCTCCCCTGATCAGCACTGTGCTGGGGATTGGTGCCGCGGCAGGGCTGGCGGCTGTGCTGCCTGGCGCTCTTGCCATGCCAGTGGCACTGGCGGTTCTGGGGCTGGCGTCACTGTCGGCCTTGCTGGCGCTCGACCTGAGCCGCAGGCAGCAGGCCGATGCACTGGCCCGCAATGTCGGCGAATTGAACGTGCGCCTTGCCGCAACCCGGATCAAGCTCGACGGCTTGCAGTCGCGGATCAATTCCGAACCGTTGCGCGAGGCCGACATCGCACCCACGCGCACGGCCCTTGCCGAACTGACAGCGGAAGTCGGCCTGCTTGGCGGCGTCCTGCGCGATGTGGCCAACGCTGTTTCCGACCACGAAGTGCGGCTGGACGCAGGCCTGAAGGCACCAGCCAGGCCTGCCGCACGGGAGACCGCACCCATTGCAAGAGCGGCCTCATCACCCATGACAGGACCTGGTGCAGGGGAGGCGGAACCCGCGCCTTCACAATCCGCAGGGCTGGTCGCAGAGCCATCCGCGCTGGTCGACGCCCAGCTTGGCAAGCGTGATGATGCAAGGCTTTCCGCCATCATGGAGGCTTTCAACACCGGTGGCCTGGAAGTGCACCTTCAGCCGATCGCCATGTTGCCGCAGCGCCGGACCGTCGGCTACGAGGCTCTGGCGCGGCTCAGGCTCGCCGACGGTGCGCTGCTGATGCCCTCCGAGTTCATTGCGGCACTGGAACGCGCTGGCCATGCCTCCGGGCTTGATGCGCAGGTTCTGACGCAGATTCTTGCGATTGCCGCCCATCTCAACACGAAGGGCAACGAACAGTTCGTGTCGCTGAACCTGTGTGCAGGCACCTGGGCTGATGCCCGCGCCCTCAGCTCGGTCGCGCGGGTGCTCGAAGCATTCCAGAGCCAGGCAGCCCGCCTGGTCATCGAAATTCCGCAGCGCACCTTCCGCCAGCTTGATCCGGCCCGCCTCGGCATCGTCGGCGGCATGTCGGCGCGCGGCGTCAGGTTCGCGCTCGACCATGTGTCTGATCTCAGGCTTGATCCCAATGCGCTGGCGGATCGCGGGGTCCGTTACATCAAGGCTTCTGCCGCCGTTCTTGCGGGGCTGGAAGAGCGCTCGCCTGGCCTTGACATCAATGTGGCGGACCTGGCCTTGCTGCTTCGTCGGGCAGGCATCGAGATGATCGGGGAGCACGCCGAGTCAGACCGATTGATCGCTGATCTCATCGACCTGGACATTCGTCTGGCACAGGGTTTCGCGATCTCGCAGCCAAGGCCGGTCAAACCTGATGTATTCCTGCCTGCCGATGCGCCGTCTGAAAATGCGGCCAGAGACCTGCAAGCCGACAACGCAGCACTGTTGCCGCCGCCTGCGCGCAACGATGACGTTGGCGCGGCCCCCCAGCGTGTTCCGTTCAGGTCGGTGCTGCGCCGGGCTTAAGCCACGGCCTGCCTTTCAGGACTTGCAACTCGGGACTTGCCTCTCGGGACTCGCCTGTCCGGACTTGACGTCTTAACGCGCCTCCGGCACTTCGTGGACATGAGTGACAGCATGACGACGACAATCCCAAAGGGTGAAGTGCTGGCCGGCTTTGCCGGTATCGCAGGCCACACAGACGTGC
>JANMIB010000367.1:0-2457 GCA_031375605.1 Allobosea sp.
CGTCAGGTCATCTGCAAAATATTGACTTCCAATGAACATATAAATGCCAGTCGGCCTGTAAGCCGGGTTCTGGAGGGCCGCGGGGCAAGCCCCGCGACGTGACGGCCATTCCTCTGGGACCAGCATTGCTGCGGGCCTCGAGCAACCAACCCGGGTGACTGGCCAGGAAACCGGCCTTTTCCCTTGCGGGAGAAACATCACCCCTATTTGGTCTTGCTCCCGGTGGGGCTTGCCATGCCGTCCCCGTTGCCGGGTCCGCGGTGCGCTCTTACCGCACCTTTTCACCCTTACCCCGCGCGTGGGTCAAAGGACTTTTCAGTCCGATGACTTTGCAAAAGGCGGTTCGATCTCTGTGGCGCTGTCCCTGGGGTTGCCCCCGCCGGACGTTATCCGGCACCGTTGTTCCGTGGAGCCCGGACTTTCCTCGACGCCTGATGTTGCCATCACCCGCCGCGGCCGTCCGGCCGACTGGCACCTTGCCTGTGCGCTGTGCGGGCGCTTTGTGTCAAGCTGTGGCTTTGTTGCTGTCCACTCAGTCGGCTTGCGCCATGATGACCTTGGCGCGGCCGCAATAGGCCCTGTTGGCCTGGCTCATCCGCGTCGCTCTCAGTCCGCTCTGGTAGCGCATGATGGTGCCGCAGGTTTCGCCGCCAGCCAGCCTGTAGGCCTGCGCCAGATATTTCATGCCATAGGTCAGGTTTGTATCGGCATTCAGCAGGCCCCCGGCACCGCCGCTGTAGCCAAGGCTGCGGGCAGTTCCGAGCCTGATCTGCATCAATCCGTAATTGCCCTTGTTCGATGCGGCGGGCCTGAAATTGCTTTCGAGCCTGATGACCGCCCTTGCCAGCGTCACCGGAACACCATGCTTGCCGGCATGATAGGAAATCCTGTCGCCAAGCGCAGTTGATGCGGATGCTTTTCCGGTCACGAATGGCAGAGACAGCAATGCCGCCAGAATGGCCAGAGCATAAGCCCTGATCTCAAAGTGTCTTGTCTTTGCATATGACATTGATCTGACCTCGTTCATCCCGTCATGATTGTTGGATTAGCCAATGACCATTGAGTTGGGCGACAACAAGGCACACCAATGTCAGGATCAACCTTGCTGATCTTGCCGCTCATGTTGCCTGCCGTGCCTGAGGGCATCAGGCTTGCGAGCAACGCTCAATAGATCGTCTGCTTCATGCGCTCTGGGTAAGCCTCGTCATAAGCTTTGCCGTCGAAGCCGCCGCTGATTGTCTGCAGCATGTTCCCGACGCTTGGCAGCTCCGAACGAGGGATCTGTGTTTCGGCATGCCACAGCTTCGAGCGCACAAGGGCCTTCTGGCACTGGGTGTAGATTTCCCGGACCTTGATCACGATCACGCAGGCCGGAACCTTGCCCTCCATGGCGAAGCTCGTCCGAAGGGCCATGTCGGTGGACAGGTGAGCAAGACCATTGACGCGCATGGTTTCGCCAATGCCCGGAATCATGAAGAGCAGCGCGATACGCGGATCACGCACGATGTTGCGCAGGCTGTCGACACGGTTGTTGCCGCGCCGGTCGGGTATCATCAACGTGTGTGCGTCATGGATGCGGACAAAGCCTTTCGGATCGCCGCGCGGTGAGCAATCCAGCCCCTCCGGCCCGCAGGTGGACAGGATCACGAAGGGCGCAGCTTCGATGAACTGGCCATAATGAGGGGAGATATGGTCCAGAACCTTGATGGTCGCGGCCGGAACGATCTCTCCGTAGATCGCCTCCAGCTGCGCAATCGTTTCAATCCTGTCCGTCATGCCGATGTCTCCCCGAAAGCAACTCTTTCGTTCATTCCAGTGGCTTGATGCCGGCTGACGCAATCACATCCCTCAGCACACCGATCTCCTGGACATGGTAGGGGCGGAAAGCGCTGGCATCACGCACGTTCATGGTGAATCCTGTGCGCAGGATGGCTTCGCGCGGGCCTGCCGCGTTAAGGATCGTGACGATTTCCTGCGAGAGCCGTGCGAGGATCGCCGGCGGCACACCTGCGGGAGCGAAGAAAGCTGCCCAGGAATCGGCGTCTGCCGTGGCGACGCCCTGTTCACGCAAGGTCGGAACATCGGGCACGGCCTTGTTGCGAACGGGGCTGGCGATGGCAAGCGCGCGCAGATCACCGCTCTGAAGCTGGCCGAGCACCGAAGGCAAGGTCGAGTTGGCGATGTCGATACGTCCGCCCAGCAGTTCCTGCACCAGTGGCGCAGCACCGCGGAAGGGCACATGGGTCATCTGCGTGCCGGTGCGGGCCATGAACAGTTCGGTGAACAGGTGCGAGCCTGAGCCAACGCCGGTCGAGCCATAGTTGAGCTTGCCTGGGTCTTTCTTGGCGTGCGCGATCTGCTCCTGGATGTTGGCGGCGGGCAGACCCTTGCGCACCTCGTAAAAAGGCTCGAACGAGCAGACGCCGGCAAGCGGCGCAAAATCCTTCTGCGGATCAT
>JANMIB010000368.1:0-3988 GCA_031375605.1 Allobosea sp.
AGACGCCGAGCCTCTGCGCAGAGAGGACCCAGCCCTGTTGAGACCGCGAATGATGACAATGAGACACTGGATCACCTCCTTTCTGAAAGAAGCCGGCGACATTGCCGACATCGCGAATGTGCAATGAGTCGGGTTAACAGCCAATGACAAAATGCAAGCTGGCACTGGCGCGTGGCCGGGTGTTGCGCTAGGGCGACACTCTTGCCTCGCAAACCTGCTTTGGAGCCTCCCATGAACGTTGCATTTCTAGGCCTTGGCGTGATGGGCTATCCGATGGCAGGGCACCTTCGTGCCAAGGGTGGCCATGATGTCACCGTCTACAACCGCACCTTTGCCAAGGCCGAAGCCTGGGTGGCGGAGCATGGCGGCCAAGGTCCATCGGTGAAAGCCGCACGCACGCCTGCCGAGGCCGCCAAGGACCAGGACGTCGTCTTCGCCTGCGTCGGCAACGATGACGACCTGCGCGCCATCACCACTGGCAAGGACGGGGCATTCGCCGCCATGGGCAAGGGCACGATCTTTGTCGACCACACCACCGCCTCTGCCGATGTGGCGCGCGAACTTCATGCTGCTGCCAAGGCTCATGGCTTTGACTTCATCGACGCGCCCGTCTCCGGAGGGCAGGCGGGCGCGCAGAACGGCGTGCTGACCGTGATGTGCGGAGGCGATCCCGCGCCCTATGCCAAGGCCGAGCCGGTGATCGCCAGCTTCGCGCGCATGTGCAAGCTCTTGGGGCCATCGGGCGCGGGCCAGCTCACCAAGATGATCAACCAGATCTGCATTGCAGGGTTGGTGCAGGGCCTGTCCGAAGGGCTGCATTTCGGCCAGAAGGCCGGGCTCGACATCGAAGCCGTGGTCGAGGTCATATCCAAGGGCGCGGCAGGCTCCTGGCAGATGGAAAACCGCCACAAGACCATGAATGTCGGCAAATATGACTATGGTTTCGCGGTCGACTGGATGAGAAAAGATCTTGGCATCTGCCTTGCCGAAGCGCGCCGCAATGGCGCGAACCTGCCCGTCACCGCGCTGGTCGACCAGTTCTATGCCGAGGTGCAGGGCATGGGCGGCGCCAGGTGGGACACATCAAGCCTGATGGCGCGGCTGAACAGGTGAGGGTGTTCAGAGATCGGCTGTTTTCAGGCCGAGAGCCTGGGTTGCCCGACCAAGCTGGGCATCAAGCGTTGCAAGGCCAGCGCCCACTTCCAGGGCGACCGCCAGATGAAGTGCGTCAGCCGCGCGAATGACCAGCGCTGGATTCGCGCATAGGTCGGCAGCCACCTCCATGTGACGGCGTTCAATCGGCAGAACGAATGCAGTCGTGTTGACATAGACACTGAAACTGGTTTGCACGCGAAGCCTGTCACGCGTGGTGAGGTGTCCTTGTCGAACCTTGATGGAGAGCGCTGATGCGAACTCCGTTAAATTCCAGGCCGAGATGAAACAATCAAGATCATTGAGCGCCATCCATGTCTGGATCTTGGCAGTGTCCCGCTCATGGGTGAATGCGGCAACCAGAACAGACGTATCGAGGATAAACATCAGTAGCGGTCATTGTCGCGCATCTGCCGCACCAGATCGCCCGCGCTGACATCTGCCATCTGCATGCTGTCAGTCAGCTTTCGGAGTGCTTCAATATCAAGCCTGCCCCTGGGGCGGCGGTCTCCAGCGGGCACGATCTTGGCAACCGCTTTGCCCCTCCGTGTGATCACACGGGTCTCGCCCGCTTCGACAGCGGCGACAATCTCGCTCAGTTTGGCCTTAGCCTCAGCAATGCTGACATTCGCCATGTCTAACTCCTGCTCATGATCATGACTACATAGATGGTCATCTGCGACGTGTCGAGATATGCCTTCTCACCGCCCCTTGAACACTGGTGGTCGCTTGGTCGCGAACGCCATGATCGCCTCCTGGAAATCATCGCTTTTTCCGGCCTTGTTCTGCAGGTCCGCCTCAAGCTGGAGCTGGGTTGCAAAGTCATGGTCGAGCGACTTTGACAGGGCCTGCTTGATCAGCCGGTAAGCTCCCACCGGCCCCTGCGCAAAGGGTGCCACGAAGGCCGCGACATCGGCAGCGAAGCTTGCATCGTCGAACACCTTGTAGATCAGCCCCATGCGCTGGCCTTCATCGGCGCTCACCCTGTCGCCCGTGAGCATCAGCGCCAGCGCCAGCTTCGAGCCGACGATGCGGGGCAGGAGCCAGGTGCCGCCCGCATCCGGAATGAGCGCGATCTTCGCGAAGGCCTGCTGGAAATAGGCCGAACGCGCCGCCACAACCAGATCGCAAGCCAGCACGAGATTGGCCGCGGCACCCACGGCAGGCCCGTTGATCGCCGCTACGGTGATCTTCGGATAGCTCAGCAGGCGCAGCGCCAGCGGGTTGTAGTCGCGCTCCAGCGGCGGGCCGAGGTTGATGCGGCCGTTTTCATCCATGGGCAACTTTTCAGTAAGGTCCTGCCCGGACGAGAAGGCGCGCCCTTGCCCCGTGAAGATCACCACGCGCACATCGGGATCGTTCTCCGCCTTGTCGAGGCCGAAGCGGATGCCCTCGAACATCTGCGCGGAGAAGGCGTTCAGCTTCTCGGGCCGGTTCAGCGTGATGGTGGCAACACCCTGGCCGGAAGAGTAGAGGGCGGCTGCGGAAAGCGTGGCTGTCATGGCAAGGTCCGTTTGTTCAGATATGAACTATGCCGGAACTTTCAGCCTTTTCAAGCATCACGATGGCTCATCATGGCGGTGTGCCATCCCTGCTGCGGCGCTTTCGCCCTTCTGCCAACGCGTGCACCGCGCCGCGAAGGGTGCGGCAATCCTGCTCGCTCATGGCCAGCCGGTGCAGGATGTCACGCAGGTTGCGCGCCATGATCTCGCGCTTGTCGGGCGGAAAGAAGCCGCCCTGCTCAAGCTCGTCTTCCAGGTAATCAAACAGCGAGACCACCATCTCTCGGCTTGCGGGTGGCACCAGCGTCTCGTTGAACGGCTTTACATCGCCATGGGCAGCGTGGAACCACTCATAACCCATCAGCAGCACGGCCTGGGCCAGGTTCAGCGAAGCGAATTGCGGGTTCACGGGAAAGGTCACGATGGCATCGGCGAGGCTGATCTCGTCATTTTCCAGCCCCGTGCGCTCGCGCCCGAACAGGATGCCGACGCGCTGCGAGGATGCGATGCGGGTGGCAACATCGGGCATCATCTCGGCAGGCGTGAACACCCGCTTCATCTGGCCCCGGTTGCGGGCCGTGGTGGCAAAAACATGGTTGAGATCTGCAATGGCGGCCCGCGCATCGGGGAACAGCTTTGCGCCATGCAGCACGTGCAGCGCGCCCGATGCAGCCTGATGCGCGCCCTTTGGCAGGCCGCCGCCTGTGGGCCAGCCATCACGCGGCTTGACGAGGCGCAACTCGGACAGGCCGAAATTCGCCATCGCCCGCGCCACCATGCCGATGTTCTCGGCCAGTTGCGGCTCGACAAGGATGATAACGGGGCCAGGGCCGCTGAGATCATCGGATGTGTGGTTGGTGCCTGCACCTGTCATGGCAGGCGCATAGCCCAACTTGGATGCCATGGCGAGATGCCGCAACGCTGACATTTGCCTGCGATTGTCACCATGCACCGAAAGCCGTGCTTGCCGCAGGCACCATGCCCGCGCTAGAGAGCGCTTAGACAGGTGGCGCGGCATGAAGCGTCCGGACAACCCCGCTGGAAGGTCTCACCCCATGAACAAGATCAAGGTTGCCGGCACCGTCGTCGAAATGGACGGCGACGAGATGACGCGCATCATCTGGCAGTACATCAAGGACAAGCTGATCCATCCTTATCTCGATGTGAACCTTGAGTATTACGATCTCGGCATCGAGCATCGCGACGCCACCCACGACCAGGTCACCGTCGATGCAGCCATGGCCACGAAGAAGCATGGCGTCGCCGTCAAGTGCGCCACGATCACGCCGGACGAGGCGCGCGTGAAGGAGTTCAACCTCAAGGAAATGTGGAAG
>JANMIB010000398.1:0-8660 GCA_031375605.1 Allobosea sp.
ATCACACGCAACACTCTGCAGACTACTGAAGCGGGCATCCGTTCGTTCGGCCCGAGCCAGGTTTATGTCAGCCTCGGCGAAATCCAGCCTGACGGCCAGTCGGTCGGCGTGCGGATGTACACCAAGCCGATGATCCTGCTGATCTGGATCGGCTCGGTCATCATGGCGCTGGGCGGCATCCTGTCGATCACCGACCGGCGCTTCCGGGTCGCGGCACCCGCCAAATCCCGCAAGCCCACACGCACCAAGACGTCCGGCGGCAATGCGTCTGGCGGTTCTGCACCGCAGCCGGCGGAGTGAACCTGATGATCGCCCGCCTTCTGGCTCTGGCTCTGATTGTGCTCCCGCTGCCTGCGCTGGCTGTCACGCCGCAGGAGCGCCTGCCAGATGCGGCGCAGGAAAGCCGCGCCCGCGAGGTGTCTGCGGGCCTGCGCTGCCTGGTCTGCCAGAACCAGTCGATCGATGATTCAGAAGCCCCTCTGGCCCGCGACCTGCGCGTCCTTGTGCGTGACCGGATCAAGGCTGGCGACAGCAACAATCAGGTCATCGATTTCGTGGTGGCGCGCTATGGGCAGTATGTGCTGCTGAAACCTCCCCTTGGCCTCAACACGCTGCTGCTCTGGTTCGGTCCGCTTCTCATCTTTCTTGCGGGCGCTTTCGGCCTCTGGCGCATGCGCCGCGGCCATGTGCCCGGTGCCGTGGGGCAGGCGCTGAACGAAGGCGAGAAGGCGGAGCTGGCGCGGATTCTGGGGAAGGGGTGAGGCCGGGAGTCATGGCGCCACTCTCCGTCATGCTCGGACGTGTTCCGAGCACCCACGCCTTGTCTTTCTCGCTCGATTGACAAAAAGACGTGGCTGCTCGCGACAAGCGCGAGCAAGACGGTGGGTGCAACTTCCCCCCCTTCCCAACCTTACCAAGATTTCATCATCCCGTGACGGCGGCGTAATCAGCCGGGCTGCATCTTTGTCTCCAATCCTGGCGTATCTTCCATGCCAGCTCGATGGAGATGATGATGTCTGATATTGCTCCCCGTTCCGTCCTGCGCCGTGCCACTTTGCTGGCGGGTGCTGCCGCCCTGTCTGTCGGGCTTGTCACCGGGCTTGGCGCCAGCCTCAATGCTGTTCCCACCACTGCCATCGCCCAGTCAGTGCGCGCCTTTGCCGGGCCGCCATCCTTTGCCGATGTGGTTGACCAGGTGAAGCCTGCGGTCGTGTCCGTGCGCGTCAAGGCGCGTGCCGAAGTCGCGGCACAGCGCGGCGGGCCTGCCATGGAAGATGTGCCGCCTGGCCATCCGCTCGAGCGCTTTTTCAGACCCTTCGGCGAGAATGGTTCAGGTCCTCAACACGGCAGGCGCGGCGCAGAGCGCGGCGGCGGGCCTGGTGCTGAGCGTCCCGCACAGATGAGCCAGGGTTCCGGCTTCTTCATTTCGGCTGATGGCTATGCCGTGACCAACAACCACGTGGTCGAGAACGCCGTCGAGGTCCAGCTCGTCACGGATGATGGCAAGACCCTGAATGCCAAGGTGGTGGGCACCGATCCGCGCACGGACCTGGCGCTGCTCAAGGTCACGGATGGCGGCACTTTTCCCTTCGTGCGGCTCTCCGTCACCAATCCGCGCATCGGCGACTGGGTGATCGCGGTCGGCAATCCGTTCGGCCTCGGCGGTACGGTCACGGCGGGGATCCTCTCCGCACGCAACCGCGACATCGGCTCTGGTCCTTATGACGACTATCTCCAGATCGACGCTGCTGTGAACCGCGGAAATTCGGGCGGCCCGACCTTCAATGCGCAGGGCGAGGTCATCGGCGTCAACACCGCGATTGTCTCGCCATCGGGTGGCAGTGTCGGCATCGCGTTTGCCATCCCGGCTTCGACGGTCGAGAAGGTCGTCGCGGACCTGAAGGACAAGGGCAGCGTTTCACGCGGCTTCATTGGTGTGCAGCTTCAGCCGATGACGGCGGAGATCGCCGACGCGATTGGCCTCAGCACTGCAACGGGAGCTCTCATCGCCGATGCAGCCGCCGATGGTCCTGCCGCGAAGGCCGGCCTGAAGCGCGGTGATACGATCATGGCTGTCGATGGCGCACCGATCAAGGATGCCCGCGAGCTGTCGCGCCGCATCGCCTCCGTCAAGCCTGGCGACAAGGTCAAGATCACGGTCTGGCGGGAGGGCAAGGAGCGCTCGATTGCCGTCGAGGTGGGCAAACAGCCCGCTGCGTGACCACACATATGGAGGCGACCTTTGCGGGGGCCTTCATGTCGGCGGGATGTGAGGCAGCAACAGTCATCAGCGCACCCGTCGCCCCGCGCCGGCTTCGCTGTCCTCACATCTCGTCTGAATCATTCCGTTCATGTAATCAGACCCCATGCGACTGCTGATCATCGAAGACGATTCGGATTCTGCCGCTTACCTCGTGAAGGCCTTCCGTGAGGAAGGCCACGTGGCGGACCATGCCGCCGATGGCCTGACCGGCTATTCCATGGCGGAAGGCGGCGGCTATGATGTGCTGGTGGTGGACCGCATGCTGCCGCGCATGGACGGCCTCTCGCTGATCCGCTCGCTGCGTGAGCAGAACGATGTGACCCCGGTGCTGATCTTGTCCGCGCTTGGCCAGGTCGATGACCGGGTCAAGGGCCTGCGGGCCGGCGGTGATGACTATCTGCCCAAGCCCTATGCCTTTTCCGAACTGCTGGCCCGCACCGAGGTGCTCTCGCGCCGCCGTGCGTCTGCCGCCAGCACAGACGCGACGGCCTACCGCGTGGCTGATCTGGAGCTGGACCGGCTGACACGCCGCGTGACGCGTGCCGGCGAGGACATCGTGCTGCAGCCGCGCGAGTTCCGCCTGCTGGAATATCTCATGAAGAATGCCGGACAGGTCGTGACGCGGACCATGTTGCTGGAAAATGTCTGGGATTATCATTTCGACCCCCAGACCAATGTCATCGACGTGCACATCTCGCGGCTGCGCGCCAAGCTCGACCGGGGCCAGAACCTGCCGCTGCTGCAGACCGTGCGCGGGGCGGGCTATTCGCTGCGTGCCGAGCCGCGGTAGCCACGTGGCATTGCAAGCCCCCTCACGCTCCCGTCTGTTCCGCTCCACCGCGTTCAAGCTGACCTTGCTCTACATGGGCGTGTTCGCGATTTTCGCGACGGCGGCCTTGGGCTATGTCGCGTGGAACGCGCGCCGCCTGATCGAAGACCAGATCCGCCAGACCATCGATGCCGAGATCACGGGCCTGTCCGAACAGTTCCGGCAGGGCGGCATCCGGCGTCTTCTGGTGGTCATCGAACAGCGCGCGCGCGGGCCGGGTGCTTCGCTTTATCTGGTCACCTCGCCGTTTGGCGAGCGTCTCGCCGGCAATGTCGAGCAGGTGCCCGTGGGATTGCTGGACAAAGCCGGCGAAAGCGAGATGCCCTATGCGCGCAGCACGGAAGATGCCGGCGGCTCGCGGCCTGCCATGGCCATTGTGCGTGTCTATGTGCTGCCTGCAGGCTTTCGCGTCCTGGTCGGGCGCGATGCCAGCGAGCGTGACCGTCTGCGCGATGTGGTGCGCCGCGCAGGCGGCTGGGCGCTGGGGGTCGTGCTGCTGCTGGGTGTGCTGGGCGGCTTCGTCATCGCCAGGCGCATCCTGAAGCGCGTCGATGCCATGAGCGAAACCACCGTCAGCATCATGACCAGTGATCTCAAGGACCGCCTGCCGGTTTCCGGCAATGGCGACGAACTTGACCGGCTGGCCATCAACCTCAACACCATGCTGGACCGCATCACCGTGCTGATGGGCGGCTTGCGGCAGGTGTCCGACAACATCGCCCATGATCTCAAGACCCCGCTCACCCGCCTGCGCAACCGGGCTGACGAGGCGCTGCGGCCCAATGCGACCCAGGACGACATGCGCCGCGCGCTCGAAGGCGTGACCGATGATGCCGACAACCTCATCCGCGTGTTCAATGCGCTGCTGATGATCGCGCGGCTGGAAGCAGGGCAGGCGCGCGAGACCATGGCCCCCTTCGATGCCAGCGCAGCCGCCAATGGTGTTGCAGAGCTGTATGAGGCACTCGCCGAGGAGGCTGGCGCGACACTCACGAGCGACATTGCGCCCGGCATCATCCTGCACGGCAGCCGCGAACTGGTCGGGCAGGCACTTTCCAATCTCGTCGACAATGCCTTGAAATACGGCAAGCCATCTGATGATGTGCCAGTCCATGTCAGTCTTGGCCTGCGGCATGAGGGCGGCCATGTGATTTTCACGGTGGCAGACCGAGGCGAGGGCATTCCGGCAGATCAGCGCGCCCGTGCGCTGGAACGCTTCGGGCGGCTTGACAGCAGCCGCACCAAGCCTGGCTTCGGCCTTGGCCTGAGCCTCGCAAAGGCGGTTGCCAGCATCCACAACGGCACGCTCGCGCTGCAGGACAATGCGCCGGGCCTCGCCGTCGTGCTAACACTGCCCGCTGAGAGCGCAGGAGGCAGCCATGGCGAAACCGGAACAAGCTGATCCGCTGGCTGCACCGCAGCTGTTTGAGCTGATCGTGTCTGCACCGCTCATCGCGCCCCGCCAAAGCGTTGATGCCGTGGTGAAGCGCGAACTGCTGGAGGCTGTTGCGAAGCCTGAGCAGGCCGCTCTGCGCACTGCTCTGTCGTCCGCGCCTGTGGCGGCGCTGGTGGCGGGCCTGCTCGGTCACTCACCCTATCTGGCGCAGATCATGCGGCTGCACCCAGACTGGCTGCTTACCGCGCTGGCCTCGGACCCTGCCGCCCAACTCGACGAATGGCTGCGCGAAGCGGAGGCTGCGTGCCGTGATGCCGATGGTGCCGAACCTGTGATGAGCGCCTTGCGCACGCTCAAGGGCCGGGCCGCCCTGCTGATTGCGCTAGCTGATTGCGGCGGCGTGTGGGGCGTGGATGAGGCTGTTGCGGCCATCACCGGCGTGGCGGATGCCGCGGTCAGGGCCACGGTCGACCATATCCTGCGCAAGGCAGCTGAACGGGGCGCGTTCACGCCCGCCGATCCCGCCCATCCTGGTCTTGCCTCGGGCCTGATCGTGCTGGCGCTGGGCAAGCATGGCGCGCGTGAGCTGAACTACTCTTCCGACATCGATATCGTGCTGTTCTATGATCCCGAGATTGCGGAAGCCTCCGGCATCGCCGAACCATCCAGCTTTTTCGTGCGCCTTGCGCGTGATCTGTCGCGCATCCTGCAGGAGCGCACGGCAGAGGGCTATGTCTTCCGGGTCGATCTCAGGCTGCGCCCCGATCCTGCCTCGACGCAAGCCGCCGTCTCCACCCATGCCGCCTATGCCTATTATGAGAGCGTGGGCCAGAACTGGGAGCGCGCCGCTATGATCAAGGCACGGCCCATCGCTGGCGACCTTGAGCGGGGAGCGGGTTTCCTCAAGGAACTGACCCCGTTCATCTGGCGCAAGTATTTCGACTTTGCCGCCATTGCCGACATCCACGCCATGAAGCGGCAGATCCAGGCCGTGAAAGGCCATGAGGCCATCGCCATCGCCGGCCATGATGTGAAGCTGGGGCGTGGGGGCATCCGCGAGATCGAGTTCTTCGTGCAGACACAGCAGCTTGTCTTCGGCGGCAGGCGTCCCGTGCTGCGAGGCCGCCGCACGCTCGACATGCTGGGCGCGCTGGCTGACGAGGGCTGGATCACCGCAGATGTGCGCGACGAGCTTGGCGAGGCCTACCGCTTCCTGCGCACCATCGAGCACCGTTTGCAGATGCGTCATGACGAGCAAACCCAGCGCCTGCCGGCGGACGAGGCCGATCTCGCCGCCTTCTGCCGCTTTGCCGGGTTCCCCAGCACCGCGCGCTTTGCCCAGGCGTTCACCGCCTTTGCCAGGACTGTTGAAGAGCACTACGCGTTGCTGTTCGAGGATGGCCCGTCGCTGGCGGCAGAGGCAGGCACGCTCAGTTTCACGGGCTCCGAGACGGATCCTGATACGCTCGCCACGCTTGAGCGGCTCGGCTTTAAGGATGCCGCGCAAGCTGCCGAAGTCATCAGAGGCTGGCATTTTGGTCGAAGGTCCGCTGTCACCAGCGCCCGCGCCCGCGAAGCGCTGACCGAACTCACGCCCGCGCTGCTGGTGGCGTTCGGGCGGTCAGGTGATCCTGATGCGGCGCTGAACACCCTCGACAACGCCTTTGCCAGGCTGCCGGCGGCTGTCGAACTGCTCTCCATCCTGTTGTCGCATGAGACACTCCTGGCGCTGTTCGCCACGATCCTTGGCAGCGCGCCCAGGCTGGCCCGCATTGTCGCCACCAATCCCCATGTGTTCGACGGCGTGATCGACCCTGCCTTCAACCATGCCGACATCGACAAGGTCGCCATCCTGGCGCGCATCCGCTCCACCATCGGCCATGCGCCTGTGTTCGAGGATGCGCTGGACAGGATGCGCGACGCGGCGCGGCAGGAGAATTTCCTCGTCGGAGCGCGTCTGTTGTCAGGCGTTTATGCGCCGGCCCGTGCCGGTCTCGCCTATGCCAAGGTTGCCGACGGCATGATCGCGGTGGCGCTTGACGAAGCCATGCGTGACATGGCTTTGGCCCATGGCCAGGTTGCGGGCTTGACGGTCACGGTGCTCGGGTTGGGGCGGCTCGGTTCGCGTGATCTCACCGCCTCCTCAGATCTTGATCTGGTGGTGCTGTATGACGCGCCGGACATGGAGGCCGCCAGTGATGGTGCCCGCCCGCTAGATGCCGTGACCTGGGCGCAAAGGCTGGCGCAACGCCTTGTGACGGCGCTGACGGTGCCGACGAGGCGCGGCTCGCTGTATGAGGTCGACATGCGGCTCAGGCCGTCCGGACGCAAGGGGCCTCTGGCCGTGCGCCTGTCCAGCTTTGACAGCTACCAGCGCGAGGAGGCTGAACTGTGGGAGCACATGGCCCTGACCAAGGCGCGCTGCGTCGCGGGCGATCACGGGCTTGGCGAGGCCGCGATGGGCATCGTCAGTGCCGTGCTGGCTTCCCGCCGCGACCCCCAGGTGGTGCGCAAAGAGGTGCGCGAGATGCGGGCGTTGATCGCCGAAGCCAAGGGCGAGGACAACATCTGGGATCTCAAGCTGGCGCGCGGCGGGCTGACGGACATCGACTTCTGTGCCGAGGCTCTGGTGCTGGCCCATGCGGCTGATCACCCGCGGCTGATCACGCCTGATATAGGCCAGATTTTCAGCACGGCTGCAGGTGCAGGGTTGATTGATGCGGGGCAGGCCGAAACTTTGACGAGCGCTTACCGGCTGCTGAACGATGTCATCCACTGGCAGCGCCTGACCATTGATGGCGCATTTGACCCTGCCACGGTGCCTTTGCCCGTGATGCGGCTGGTTGCGCGGGCTGCGAATGCGCCCGACGAGAAGGTGTTGGCATCGCTGCTGAAAGACACATATGCCGCCGTGCGCGCGATCTTCAGTGCGCTTGTTTGATCAAACCGTGCGCGCGATCTTCAGTGCGCTAGTTTGATGATATCGTGCGCGTGATCTTCACCGTGACGGCCTGATCACGACACCAGCACACGCTCTGTCTGTGCCAGCGGCACGCGGATCAGCACGATGGTGCCGACGCCAACTTGCGAACGGATGCGCAAGGCGCCGCCATGCAGCTCGCACAGCGAACGGGCGATGGCGAGGCCAAGGCCCGAGCCCTTGTGCGAACGGGCTGTTTCGCCGCCCTCGACCTGCTCGAACGGTCGCCCGATGCGGGGGAGCCGGTCTTCCGGAATTCCGATGCCGTCATCGGCCACGAACAGGTTCAGCATGGCGCCGGAGCTGCGAACTTTCAGCGAGACATGCCCGCCTTCAAGCGTGAACTTGGCGGCATTCTGGAGCACATTGTCGAGTATCTGGTTCAGTGCCGACATGTCTGCCATGGCCATGATGTCATCGGGAATGTCGATGTCGAGGGCGATGCCCTTGCTCTCGAAGGATGGCTTTGTGCCAGCCACCGCCGCCACGATCACAGGCCCGACATTGATCCGCTGGGGCGCGATCCTGACGTGCCCTGCATCGATGCGGGACATGTCGAGAATGTCATCGACGATGGTGAGGAGGTGCTCGCCACTTTGCTTGATGTCATGGCAATAGGTCAGGTGGCGCTCGCAACCGAGTGAACCGAACATGCCGCTCTGCATCACATCCGAGAAACCGATGATGGCATTGAGCGGGGTGCGCAGGTCATGGCTCATGTTGGCCAGGAATTCGGTCTTGGCCCGGCTGGCAATTTCAGCTTCGGCCTTCTGTTCGAGATAGCGCTCGGCCAGATCGGTGAGCTGCTGGGCCTGCGCCTCCATCTGGCGGCGGGAGGTCTTGAGATCGGTGATGGTGGCCATGAGGCGGCGCTCGCTGTCCATCAGCTTGTGCTCGTGCTCCTTGATGATCGTCACGTCCGTGCCGATGGAGACCGAACCGCCATCTTTGGTGCGTCGCTCGCTGATCTGGAGCCAGCGGCCATCCGCGAGTTTCACCTCACTGAGCCGGGAGCTGTTTTCGGGATTGTTGTGGCGCAGGATGTCTTCGGCAATGACGGGAGGCGTCGCATGGGACATGACCTCGTCGTAGTGGGAGCCTTTCTGGATCGCGCTGTCAGGCAACTGGTGCAGTTTCTGGAAACGCGCGTTGCAGGTCACGAGCTGCTGTTTCGCGTCCCACAGCACGAAGG
>JANMIB010000172.1:0-2259 GCA_031375605.1 Allobosea sp.
CCCTTGGCGATGACCTTGTCGAGCGCCTTGGAAATGGCCGACATGCCGACAGCGCCCGAGCGCGAGCCATAGGTGCCCATGCCCATCTGCACCTTGTCGGTGTCTCGATGGATGCCGTGTCGATCGTGCATGGCGATACCGACAAGGTGCAGATGGGCATGGGAACCTATGGCTCCCGCTCGGGCGCTGTCGGCATGTCGGCCATTTCCAAGGCGCTCGACAAGGTCATCGCCAAGGGCAAGAAGGTTGCCGCCTACGTTCTGGAAGCGTCCGAGAAGGATATCGATTTCAAGGACGGCAAGTTCAGCGTCAAGGGTACCGACAAGACCCTTGATTTCGGGGCCTGCGCGCTTCAGGCCTACATTGCCCACAAGTTCAACGGGCAGGATCTTGAGCCGGGCCTGAAGGAGGGCGCATTCTACGATCCGACCAACTTCACCTTCCCGGCTGGCGTGCACATCGCCGAGGTCGAGATTGACCCTGACACCGGCAAGACGGAGGTGGTGAACTGGACGGCCGTGGACGATTTCGGCATCGTCATCAATCCGATGATTGTCGAAGGTCAGGTCCATGGCGGCATTGCCCAGGGCATCGGGCAGGCTTTGCTCGAAGGCGTGGTCTACAATGCAGATGGCCAGCTCGTGACGGCCAGCTATATGGACTATTGCATGCCGCGCGCCGATGACCTGCCATCCTTCCAGGTCGGCATGACCGTGACAGCCTGCCCGTCAAATCCGCTTGGCATCAAGGGGTGCGGCGAGGCTGGTGCGATTGCCGCGCCGCCCGCGCTGATCAACGCCATCACCGACGCTGTCGGCCATGAAGATGTGGTGATGCCAGCCACACCAAAGGTCGTCTGGCGCGCCGCCCAGAAGGCTTTGAAGAGAATGGCGGCGGAGTAGGCCGCGAGATTGCTCCTTCTCCCCTTTTGGGAGAGGGAGCGCGCTATTCTTCTCCCGATATAGCATTTCCCGAGGGGCAGCGGTGCAAGCCGTATGACCTCTCTCCCTAACCTTCTCCTCAATGGGAGAGGGAACAAAGCGGAGGACACCATCATGTACGCATTTACCTATCATCGCCCGGACACGGTTCGGCAAGCCGCCGGGCTGCTGGCCCGCAAGGATGATCCGAAGATGCTGGCCGGTGGCCAGACCCTGTTGCCGACGATGAAGCAGCGCCTTGCCTCGCCCGGCAATCTGGTTGATCTGGCTGGCGTCAACGAGATGAAGGGTATCGAGCGAAAGGGCCGCGCCATCGTGATCGGCGCGATGACCACCCATGCCGAGGTGGCTGAGAGCGCCGATGTGCAGGAGGCCATTCCCGGTCTTGCGGCGCTCGCCGGCAATATCGGGGACCCGCACGTGCGGCACCGCGGCACCATCGGCGGTTCTGTCGCCAACAACGACCCTGCCGCCTGCTATCCTGCGGCTTGCCTGGCCATGGGCGCGACGATCATCACCAACAAGCGCAAGATCGCCGCCGATGATTATTTTCAGGGCATGTTCGACACTGCGCTGGAGGAAGGCGAGGTCATCACCAAGGTGTCCTTCCCCATTCCGGGCAAGTCGGCCTACGCCAAGTTCCCCAACCCGGCCTCGCGCTATGCGCTGGTCGGTGTGTGTGTCGCCAAGCGCGGGGCCGAGGTGCGCGTGGCCGTCACAGGCGCGGGCGCATCTGGCGTGTTCCGTTGGGCCGAAGCCGAAGAGGCTCTGAAAAAGCGGTTCTCGTCAAAATCGTTGGAAGGCATGGCGGCCTCATCGAAGGGCATCAATGCCGATATTCATGCCGATGCCGAATATCGCGCCCATCTCATCGGTGTGATGGCCCGCAGGGCAGTCGATGCGGCTGTGGGGAAATAGTTTTGCCGCGGCGGCGCGTCATGGCTGGATCATCCACCGGCCATGACGCCGCGTTGACGTCAATACATGAACTTCTCTTCAACGATCTTGCCGTCCTTGATGGTGTAAAGGCCGACTTCGGCGAAGTTCGTGCTCTTGCCAGTCGCTTTTTCGGTTATATCCATGGCGAAGTGCACGGCGAACTGGTCGCCATTCACAAATGGTCCGCTCGTGGTGCCGCCGGTCACTTGGTTGTTGGCTTCCCACCAATCCGATTTCGCCTTCAGCGCCGCTGTGCCCTGAACGCGCGCCATCGGTCCCTCCATGGCTTCGATGCTGACAATGTCCGGTGAATTGAACTTTGCTGCCGCGCCATGATGATCGCCTGCCTTGAGCATGTCGGTGAACGCTTTGGCGATGT
>JANMIB010000434.1:0-1990 GCA_031375605.1 Allobosea sp.
GGCGACAGTGCCAAGATCCAGATCTCGGACGAGGAGGTCACGCAGGCCCTGATCGAGCGCGCCCGGCAGTATCCAGGCCAGGAAAAGCAGGTCTGGGAGTTCTACCGCAAGAACCCGCAGGCGCTGGCTGAACTGCGCGCACCGATCTTCGAGGAAAAGGTCGTCGATCACATCCTCGCGCAGATGAAGGTCGAGGACAGCACGGTCGACCGCGACACACTCTTTGCGGACGATGATGTGGAAACAGTGGCTGCCGAAGTTGCCGAAGCAAAGCCTGTCAAGGCAAAGGCCAAGAAAAAGGCCGAGTGAACGGCTTTTCAGTTCTGTCTCAGCCAAGGGCGGTCAGCATGGTCTGGCCGCCTTTTTTCGTGATTGATCGTCCACATCAACGTCGTGTGTTGTTAACGCCGCTCTGAAAGAGCTGCTTGACCTCACGGCTCCAGCATTGACCTTCAATCATTGCGATGGCGGTTGCTGCGTCCGGAACTCCCAGTTCTTTCAGGCGTATGCTCGCATCTGCGACCATGTTCGCATCGCCAGCGGCACCACCGACCGCCAGTCGGACAATCTGCCCTGTCCGAAAGCTTCGCTGCGGAACTTTTGAAAGAAGTTCGAAGGCTGCCGGGTATTGGCCGTCCATCATTGCCTTGGCAATCGTTGAAAGTGGATACCACGGGTCTGGCGAGGGGTTGAGGATCATGGCTCGTGCCTCTACGGCAAGTGCTTGTTGCCAATCTCCAAGGAACATTCCCAGTTTGGATCCTGTATCGCCCAGCACATCAGGATTATGCGGATAAGCCGTGACCAGACGGTCAGCGATCATGCGTGCTGAAACCGCATTGTTTTCGCATGCGGCCAACGCCAGTTGAGCGCTTTCGCTCATCAAGTTGCCGCTGGTTGCACCGGCCAGATGCAAGCGCGCTTCTGCGAGCAGCCCATCCCGATCTGGCCCGCTGGCCATGCGTGCGTCTTCAATGCGCAGAAACGCCAGAGTGGCTCTTCCCGACATGAAGTCAGGATCTGTGCGAAGGGCTGCGACAATGCATGCCTCTGCGTCCGCTCGCAGAGCAGGTTCATAGCTGCGCCAATAACGCCTTATGCTCATGAGACATACAAAGCGGACGTCGTGACGTGTTTCGCCATCAATCCGGGCCACTTCGGCCATGCTGATGGCACCGCCCGGTGCGGACAGATCGCGTGCGATCTCGCTGGCAACATCCTGCAGCACATGGCCACTCTGCCGGGCAAGTGACGAACCCTTGTGGCTGCCGGACCAGCGGACGGCCTCGTCTGGCCACCGCTTGAGAAAAGTTGTGAGCTTGTAGCTGCCGCCCAGTTCTGCAATCCTGATTTCAAGAAGGTAGACGGTGCGCGACGCGGAAGTCGCCGTGAGCTGAGGCCTGATCTCGTTCAAGCTGGATGGCTGGATCACGGTCAGCCAGGCCTGCCTGGCAAGCTCTGCAGCAACCTCCGCCTGAACGCCCTCGACGATCATGTTCAAGCGGCTGTCCTGACCACTGCCAGGCGGCTGCATGACAAGAAGTGGCGGCTGGACCGGAACCGACACTGTCTGCTGTCCAGGGATACGAAGCACGCCGGTCAGCATCAGTCCGGCAAGCGCCACGATGGCCAGAACGACGAACGCCACTGGCATCGCCCAGGTTGATATGCTGGGAAATCGCCACAAGGGCGCTGGCACAGGGGAGGGCCGTGCATCTTGCTCCAAAGGCTCGGTGACCGTGATCACAGGCCGATAGCTGCCCTTCGGAATGGACAGCGTCACCATGTCGCCCGAACCAGCTGTCGCATTGTAGTGCTCGATCGCCTTGCGCAGGCGCGTCATCTCAGCGCGCGCAATGCTGTCTGATTGTGGATCGAACTCCTTGCCACGCCCCAGAACGTCGGTCGCGATGCTGAAGCTCTTGATCCGGTTCCCGCGCCCGGCGAGTTCTTCTCGCACGAGATAGCCCAGCAAGGCCGGCATGCGTTC
>JANMIB010000445.1:0-7008 GCA_031375605.1 Allobosea sp.
GAACGCATCGCGCATTTTCTTGGTTACGATTTACCTCGCATTAAACTTAACGCTCCATATTCCGTCGTGTCAGCCAGAAAGGCTGACCAGTGCAGAATGCACTGCCAACGACCAAGAATGGTGCGTAAACAATGGAACGTGCGTCTCTCACGCTTGGCATGAAGAATGCCCTGTCTTCGCTGTCCAATATCCAGGATCAGATCGAAGGAACTAACAAGCGCCTTGCCACCGGCAAGAAAATCAATTCGGCCCTCGACAACGCCCTCAGCTTTTTCGTCGCCGATTCCTTCTCGTCCAAGGCACGCGGCCTGGCCTCGATCCTCGACAATATCGGCCTTGGCCTCAATGTGCTCAAGCAGACCGACAAGGCACTGTCTTCGATCAAGACATCGCTGGAACAGTCTGAAGGCACGATCCGTGCTGCGCTCAATACCTCGGGCACAAACGCTCGGGCCGTCACCACGGCAAACTTCAGAAATCCGCTGAACGGTGCCGCTGACGCGAGCGTCGACTTCTTTGAAGCGCAGGGCGGCAACAGTGCAAACCGCCTTCAGTCAGGCGACTCGTTCACGATCAACATCGTCACGACCAACGCCGCCGGCGCGATCGTCTCCACTCTCGGCACCGCCTCCATCGGCGTTGGCCAGACCTCCGTGCAGAACGTCATCAACGCGATCAACACAACGGCTGCAGGTGGCCTCAACGTGGCTGGCCAGTCCAACCGCGTGACCAGCTATCTCAATGATGCGGGCAACCTCATCATCGAAAACAACCTTGCCGGCAACGACGCCCTGGGCAACACCTACTCGATCCGCATCAACGTGACCAACGGTGCAACCGGTGCGACCAACAACACGCTGGATGCCTTCTCGTTCAACGGGGCGGTGGGTGCCAACACATCGGTCATCACAACAGGCGTGGCCTCCCAGTCCGTCCTGATTTCCGGCTCCGCAACCGCACAGGAGGTGCGTCGTTCTGCGGCCGCAGGCTTCCGTGAAGTTCTCAGCCAGGTGCGCAACACCGCGCTTGATGCCGGTTACAACGGCACGAACCTGTTGCAGGGCGACTTCCTGCGCACGGTGTTCAACGAAGAAGAGACGACCTCGCTCGTCACGCAGGGCCGCCGCATCGATGCTGCCGCACTCGGCTTCAGCCTTGACAACGTGACCGCTGCAACAGGAGATGCCGTGAGAGATTTTCAGAGCGACCGCGAGCTGTCGAATGCTTTGACGAAGATCCGCACGGCAAAGAGCCAGATCTCTGGCCTGGCAACCGTTTTCGCGTCGAACTCGAACCTGCTGACAAACCGGCAGGATTTCACAAAGTTCGCTGTGAAGAATTTCAACGACGGTTCTGATCTTCTGACGCTTGCTGACATCAACGAGGAAGGCGCAACCCTCTCCTCGCTGCAGACCCGCCAGCAGCTCTCGGTCACATCGCTCTCGCTGGCCAACCAGTCCGATCAGGCCATCCTGCGTCTGTTCTGATTTTACGCTTCCAGGCGCAGAACGCGCCGCGCACGCACCGTGCTCCGGCAGCCAGAAGGCCAAGGGCGCAAACAGACGGCGGGTTCCGAAAGGAGCCCGCCGTTTGCGTTATGGGGGTTGGATTTCGTCATGGTCGGGCTTGACCCGACCATCCCGGATAGAATTTTAACCACTCTGCTCAACACGCCTTTAACGTTAAAACGCGTTCACCACACAACTTGAGGAAGCATTAGGAGGCTCACGCCAGTTTGGCAGGCGGAACGGCGGACAGAAGTTCGTGCAATCCAGAAACCAGACTTCGGACCCAGAAAGGATCCCCCAATGGCTATCTCTCTCACAGCCGGCATGAAGAATGCCCTGAACTCCCTCCAGGACCTCCAGGAAAACATCAAGACGACCAACAACCGCCTCGCAACAGGCAAGAAGGTCAACTCCGCCCTGGACAACGCCCTGAACTTCTTCGTGGCAGACTCGTTCTCCTCGAAGGCCCGCGGTCTCTCTGCCATCCAGGACAATATCGGCCTCGGCCTCAATGTTCTCAAGCAGACCGACAAGGCGCTGAATTCGATCCGGACGTCCTTGGAACAGGCTGAAGGCACGCTCCGCGCCGCCCTCAACACCGCCGGCACACAGGCTCGTTTGGGTTCGACTGCAACCTTCCGCAACGCACAGGGCATCGCTGATCCCAGCGTTGACTTCTTTGAAGCGCAGGGCGGCAGCACAGCCGGTCGTCTCCAGTCGGGTGACTCGTTCACGATCAACATCGTGACGACAAACGCAGCTGGCGCGATCGTTTCGACACTCGGCACTGCCACGGTCGGCGTTGGTCAGACATCGGTTCAGAACGTCATCAACGCGATCAACACGACTGCAGCGGGTGGCCTCAACGTTGCAGGCCAGTCCAACCGCGTCACCGGTTATCTCAACGACGCGGGCAACCTGATCGTCGAGAACAACCTGGCCGGCACCGATGCGCTGGGCAATACCTACTCCATCCGCATCAACGTCACGAACGGCGCGACCGGCGCAACCAACAACACCTTGGACGCCTTTTCGTTCAGCGGTGCAGTCGGTGCCAACACATCCGTCATCACGACAGGTGTGGCGTCTCAGTCAGTGTTGATTTCGGGTTCTGCAACGGCCCAGGAAACACGGCGTTCGGCGGCTGCAAGCTTCCGCGAAGTCCTGAGTCAGGTGCGCAACACCGCACTTGACGCGGGCTACAACGGCACCAACCTGCTGCAGGGTGACTTCCTTCGCGTTGGCTTCAACGAAGAGGGCACGACCTCGATCACCACGCAGGGTCGTCGTCTTGACGCTTCTGCACTTGGCTTCTCGCTCGACAACATCGGCGCGCAGTCTGGTGATGCAGTACGCGACCTCCAGAGCGACAAGGAAATCTCGAACGCACTGGTCAAGATCCGCGCGGCAAAGGCCTCGATCGCTGGCACCCAGGCAAGCTTTGCCTCGAACGCCAACCTTCTGAACAATCGCCAGGATTTCAACAAGAGCGCGATCTCGAACTTCAACGATGGTGCCGATCTACTGACGCTTGCGGACATCAACGAGGAGGGCGCAGCCCTGACCTCGCTGCAGACCCGCCAGCAGCTGTCGATCACGGCCCTGTCGCTGGCCAACCAGTCCGACCAGGCCATCCTGCGTCTGTTCTGATCAAAACAGAAACCTCTTCGTAAAAAGAGGCGTCAAGCGAGCCGGCGGGGAGCAATCCCCGCCGGTTTTGTTATGGGATTTGCAGCCCATGCTTTGCAGCATGGGCGCACGGGGGAGCAATCCCCGCCGGTTTTATTATGAGTCTGACCGTGAATCACCTAGTGCTGCTTGCCAGATTGCGACGCGCGGGGGACACAATATGTCAGGCAAAGGCAAGCCACTGAACATCGTCATCGGGGTGCCCAGCATCCGGGGCACGATCATGACGCACACCTGCGCAGCGTTGATCAAGACCACAACGCTGCTCAACGAAATTGGCGTCAAGACCAACTTCATCAATGTCGATTCCGCAGAGATCACCACGGTCCGGAATTCGATCGCCTCTTATGTGACCACCAACGAAGACTTCACGCACCTGCTGTTCATCGACGACGACATGACCTTCGAGGGTGACACCATCATCGACATGTTGCGCGCCAACAAGGATGTGATCGGCGCGGTTTGCCCACGCCGCATCCTGATGATGGACGCCTTCTATGAACACGCGAAAGCTGGCCGTAGCCTCGACGAGTGCATGGCGGCGGCGACAAGTTTCGTGGCGCGCTACATCAACACCGACAAGATCGAGATCAAGGAGGGTATTTTCCCCCTGCGCGGCATCGGCATGGCCGTGACACTGCTCAAGCGCGACGTCCTGATGAAGATGGTTGCGACCGATGCCGTGGTCAAACGCACCCAGCCTGATGCTGTGGGGCCGGATTCATTGGGAAACATGGTCACCTACAGCTTCTTCGACGCGATGCCGAATGAAGATGGCACCAACGTGTTGTCAGAAGACTACTCGTTCTGCGAACGCTGGATCAGCCGCTGCGGCGGCGAAGTCTGGGGTATGGCCAACCGCAAGATCGGGCATATCGGACCCTACATCTATGCCGGCACCTATCTCGACAGGCTCAAGATGGGGCTGAACTGACGGTCAGATCAACCATTGGCAGCTGACTCGTCAAAGCGCGGCTCGTCAAAGCGCGTCTTGCCGCCGGGCTTGCCCTTTTCCGCGATCTCGAACTCGATGTGGAACTGCATGCCCCGTGGCGTAGTCTCGGCCTGGACCTCCCAGCCAAGCACCAGCGACGGATCACCGATGTCGATCTCGTTGTCAGGCGTCAGAACGAAGCGCCGCTCCGGTTCGACGATCATGATGAGCTGGTTGTCCATCATCACCTTCGCGGCGAGCTGCTTCAGCGCTGTGTAATAGGGCTCGGCACGCCAGGCATTCTTCTGTTTTGGATCGACATGGACGAGTATGGCGTCGCCATCATAGGCTTCCGCCATGACGAATTTTGCTGTCGAGGGCTTCCATTCGTCGCCAAGGCCATAGCCCTTGAGCCAGAGGCAGGCGAATTCACGGCAGGCCTTGGGCCGTAACTGATGGATCTCGCAGCCTGTGCCGGCAGCAAAATGCTTGCACCACTGCCCGGCCGGTTTGTAGACGGCGGGCACATCCAGCACCTTGCAGCACAGCGAGCAGGAGCCGCATTCACGCTTGGACATGGAAAACCCCTCTGGCAACCGATCACAGAGACATATCAGGCAATGGCAAAGGATTGCTTAACCATGGGGTTGACGTCATCGGTGAGCGCAATTCCATTCAGTGTCATCACCGGCCTCGTGCCGATGATCTGGGCGCGATGGGCAGCAATGCGTCGCCAAATCGAGATGGCCGCCACGGGGGCGGCCATGACACTGCACCAATTTGCCGTCCGGACTTCGCAAAACGCTACCACATCTTCCATGGTGCCTTGCCGCTCGCCCAGAGCGATTGCAGCAGCCTCAGCTCGCGCAAGGTATCGACGCATTGCCAGAAACCCCTGTGCTGGTATGCAGCGATCTGCCCTTCCCGCGCCAGATCCTCGAACAGCCCGACCTCAAGGCTGGCGTCGTCGCCCTTCTGGGCGAGATAGTCAAAGCAGCGCGGCTCAAGGATGGCAAAACCGCCATTGATCCAGCCCTCCCCCGTCTGCGGCTTTTCACTGAAGCTGAGAAGATCATCGCCTTCGAAATTCAGGCCGCCAAAGCGTGCTGGCGGGCGCACGGCCGTGATGGTGGCGAGCTTGCCCTTGGCCTTGTGGTGGGCCAGCACCGCTGCAAGATCGACATCCGACACGCCGTCGCCATAGGTGACCATGAAGGGTTCTTCACCGATATGCGCCTTCAGCCGGTGAATGCGCCCACCCGTGTTGGTGTCAGGCCCCGTGTTGACGATACGCACCTTCCAGTTCTCAGTGTCGGGTGTCGCGTGCGTGACCTCGCCGGTGGCGGCATTGACGAAAAGATCGCCCGAAAGCCGCGCTTCCTCATAGAAATAACGCTTGATGACCTCGGCCTTGTAGCCCGCCGCGATGATGAAATCGTCAAATCCCTGTGCGGCATAGATTTTCATCACATGCCAGAGCAGCGGGCGTCCGCCCACCTCGATCATCGGCTTGGGCTTGGTGTCGGATTCCTCCGAAATCCGCGTGCCGAGCCCTCCGGCGAGAATGATGACACGCATGATGCTTCCGTCCCGAACCTCAAATCGGCTGCATCATGGCCCCGACATGGTTAACCCTTCGCAAAAGCTGGCAGCTGCCAGACCGCATATGATCACCTGCCGGTCAGGGCATGAACCAGCATCGGCAGGTCATCGATGAGATGTCGCGGGCTCCAGTCCATGAACCCGGCGAGGCGCGACACGGGCAATTGCGGCTGGATGTCATCGACCCCGCCTGGCTGAAAATGAACCGTGAAGCCGAAGCGCTGGCGCAATTGGTCAGCGATCTCGCCATGGCTGGTCAGATGCCCGCTTGCAACGGTGTAGACCTTGTCCCGCCCGCATTCGGCTATGGCGATGATCGCGGCAATAGCGTCATCAAGCGCGACGTAATCCTTGCACGATACCGCAGACTGGCGGATCGTCACCTGCCCGCTCGCCACCACCTCACGCAGCACCGACGGCAGGAAGTTCGGAGACGGGTCCCCCGCCACATAGGCATTCGACATCCTGATGATGTGCGTGCGGGCTGGCCCCGCAGCATGGCACAGGCACTCCCCCGTCAACTTGCTGAGATCATAGAGCTTGTCGGTGTCAGCAGGCGACAGGCCGAACGTGGCCTCCTCAACACACCTGCCCAGAGCAGTCCGGTAAAGCCTCGCGCTGGACATATAGGTGAAACTGTCGAAGCGGTAGTCGCGCAGCACCCTTGCCAGCAGGCCCGCATGCGCTTCGACCGCCTCGCCCGGACGTGTGCGGAAATCACCTGTGATGCCAATGGTATAGATCGCATGGCCCAGATGCGTGCCGGCCTCAGGCCAGTCATGCCGTGTGATCGCACGGCAATCGGTTCCGCGCTGGCGAAGCGTCTGCACCAGCCTTGATCCCACCACGCCCGCTGCGCCCATCACCGTGAAACGATCAGCCATGATCGGTGCTGCCCTCGCGCGGCTTCAGCACCCGCACCGGATTGCCGCCTGCCACCGAAAAGGCCGCGATCTCGCCGCTGACAACCGACCCTGCATTGATCACCGAGCCGCGCCGCACGATGGCCCCGTCCAGAAACACGCAATTGGCCCCGATCCAGACATCGTCCTCGATCACAACGCCACCCTTTCCGGGCAGATGCCCCTGCACCCTGATGCTGCGCCCGACATCGGCAATGGCGTGATTGGCCGGAACGAACACGCAGCCTGCCGCCACCAGCACCTCGTTGCAGAAGGTGATGCCGTGCCCGCAGTATAGCACTCATCCGGAGTTGATCCGGCAGTCCGCCCCGTTGAAGATGTCGCCGTTGGCGCCCGCGATCTTGATCTTGAG